>JACUUU010000132.1 GCA_014859065.1 Anaerolineales bacterium | reverse complement strand
TGATTCTTGCATTCTTTATGATGCTGAACGTGCGTCGGGGAGAAATCAAGACAGAGATTGCCCCCCACGGAAAGTGAGGTGAAAAACCACTATTGTAGGACCTCACTGTAAAGGCAATGTTAAAAAGTCCTACTGTCTGGCAAAGTTAAAATGTCCTAATGGTACAATCATTATCACTTATACAGAGGATACGGCTCTGCTGGAGAGCAACCGAATCACTGTATAATTGCCGATAGATGGGCAGAGAAAATCTCTGTCCATCTTTGGTTTATCTTTGCCCATCCAGAGGCTAAAAAGCGAAAAACTCAAAAACAAATCAAGCAATACAGCGCTCAAATCACAGCGAGTTAGGTCTGGATGATATCTTTTTGAGAAATGTACTTCAAGCTGGGATACTGTCTGGAAGGTATCCTAATCAGTCACTAGAATGGATTTACCACTGATCCGATGACCATAGTTTCTCCATGTGTGATAAGATGAAGGCTTATAAGATAGTCTTTCGATGTCCTTAGCAGTCGCGACTGCATTTTGCTTGGGTCGTCGAAAAAACCTTCTGAAATCCAGCTGCATTTGGTTTAGTAAGACAGTAATCTTACCGTCTTCATTTTCACAGATAGTTACTTCACGACCTTTGAGTGCATAAGCAGGTCTATCGGTTTGAATCTGATGGGTGACCCGCATATATAGAAATTCCAGATGATTTGAGAACTTACGTGTATATCGCTTGGTAAAGATCAAATCAAGATTATTTTCAGGGCGTAGCGGTTCGTGGCTGTCAACTGGGCTTGCAGGACAGACAGCAAACTTTTGATTGTAGGTATCAAGGTAGTCATCAAGAAACGCATTCGCTTCCTGGTAATTACAGATCCCAGCTAATCGCATTTCTTTGACCAATCGATCCTGGAGTGTTTGATTGGCACGTTCTACACGCCCCTTGGCTTGTGGTGATGAGGCACAAATCAATTCAATGCCCAATTCATTCAAGGATCTTTCAAACATCGTTAGTGCTTCTGTAGTGGTTACATTGGTGTGATTGACCCGAAAAACGCTAAAACTATCCGCATAAAAGGCCTCTGGCAGACCATGTTGGTGAAAATAACGTTTGCAGAGGCCTGCATAGGCAAAATACGTTTCATGAGGCACAAATTGTGCGGCCAGAATTTCACTGGTGGCATCGTCAATGAACAGGAGTAAACAAGCTTTTTCTGCGCAGTCTTCCAGCCAGGCATGATAAGACCCATCAACCTGCACTAATTCTCCATGATGTTTCTTTCTCGCCCGCATTTGGTGGATTTTCTCTTCCAATCTTGTTATTGGTTCATGTAGCCCCTCTTTTATCATCAGCTGTCGAACTGTCACCTTGCTAACTTTGAGCCCATTTCGCTCCAACAGCTTTTCACTGGCCAGTGTTGGTCCAAAATCAGAGTAGTCTTCCCTGATCCTTTCAAGAATCTTTTCTCTTTTTCTTTCTTCATGCTGTTGTTGCTGGGTTTTCTCCGATGGCCGGAGATGATCTCTTGTGGCCTTTGCATTCGATAGCGTTGCAACAATCGTCGAAAATGTCGCTCCGTGATATTTAGTCGGTTAGCCCTTTCTCGTTGCGTTAGCCGTTTCTCGTCTGCCATTTTGAGTATTTCACAGCGTTTGATTCTTTGATGCTTATTGTCAGTGTTCTATTCTCTAGCATGTCCTATTCACCTCCAACAGGACATTTTAACTTTGCTCAAATAGGACATTACGACTTTGCCCTGACAAAACTAACGCGGACCCTTGACAGGCATATTATTCAGCGTTATAATTTCTAAAACCTTTTAGTAAAAGGATTTAGAAAACATATGGCTCGTAAGCGAGTAACGATTAAACAGGTAGCCAAGGAGGCAGGCGTTTCTCCCACCGCAGTTTCGTTCGCCTTCAACAATCCAGAACAGATCAGCCAGGAGACCGCCGAACGTATTTTAAGCGTTGCCCAGGAATGGGGCTATTCACCAAACCCCATTGCCAAAGCGATGATCCTGCAACGAACTGGGGTGATCGGGGTATTGGTGCCATTTACCATTTCCACAACTTTTGCCAATCCCTTTATCAACAGCTTTATGCAGGGGGTGGGCAGCGTATGCGATCAACATTCTTTGAGCGCTCTTGTCGTATCACCCTATGAGGGTTCGCTGGAAGAGGCTACTAGGCGGGCTTTGGTGGATGGATACATTGTCCTGGGGCTGGATGAGAAACATATCGAGATCGAACCACTACGGCAACGAGGCATACCCTTTGTGATCGTCGATGGGGATGCAGAGACTGTGTCGGAGGTCAACGTTGATGATGAAGGGGGGGCTTATAACGCGGCTTGCCATCTCCTGGGCAGGGGCCACCGCGATATCCTGATCGTGACCTTCCAGCAACCGGCACCCAGCCACCTGGACCACGTCTACTATGGGGTTGGAGGGCGCCGGCTAGCAGGTTATAAGCGAGCCTTTGCAGACTATGGCATAGAGTTTCGCTTTGATCGGATCGTGCAGTCTTTAACCAGTATCGAGGGAGGAGCAGCGGCTTTTTCCCAGATGTGGGATGATGGCTTTCGCCCCACGGCAATCCTGGCTCTCAGTGACGTAACAGCCATCGGGGTTTTATCCGCAGCAAATCGCCTCGGTTTTGAGGTGCCCAGGGATCTGGAGGTCATCGGTTTCGATGATATTCCTATGGCCGCGTTTACCTGCCCTTCCCTCTCGACCGTTCACCAACCGATTGTGGAGAAAGGAAGGTTGGCTGCTGAACTATTGGTTAGTTCGTTAGTGGGGGATCGTAAGCCCGAACAGGTAAGCCTGCCAACCAGATTAGTTCTTCGTGATTCAACGCATCCAGCCGTTACACGCTGAAATCGGGAGTTCACCCTTCGAAATTTTCTTCCTATTTAGTTTGTGAAGATATTCGCAGGAGAACGTAAGATGATTAAGAAAACAAAACGAAGTACCCTAATCGCAGCCGTCCTCATAATTGCCTTGCTCGGGCAAAGCTGGTTCTTTAATCCTTCTACGGTACTTGCCCTACCGGTTTGCAATGCTGTAGGGGTAACCAATCGAGCAAATTACGAATCGGACATTATCTACGAGTTGATGACCGATCGGTTCGCGGACGGAGACCCTACCAACAATAACCCATACAACAAAAGCAACAGTTACGATCCGAGCCACACGGACATCAACAAATATTTTGGTGGAGACTGGCAAGGGATCATCGATAACATTGCTTACCTCAAGAACATGGGGATTACCGCGATCTGGATAACAGCCCCATACAACAACCTTGATGATCCCTACCTGGAAAACGGCACATACTACAACGCCTATCACGGCTACTGGGCCAAAGATTTCTTTGTACCATATGAGCACTGGGGTGATTGGGCAAAGTTCGACCAGCTTGTGGCAACCGCCCAAAATAATGGGATCAAAGTAGTCATCGACTATGCTCCCAATCACACAAGTCACAAAGACAATGTTGAGGCCGGCGCGCTCTACCGAAATGGGGCGCTTTTAGGACGATATGATAACGATACCCTGGGCTTGTTTCATCACCTGGGTACCCGTGCCGATTATCAGACCAGCAAGTACGAGTACCAGAACTACGCTCTGGCGAACTTGGCCGATCTTTCCACCGAAAATGCCACCGTTCAGAATTATCTAAACGACTCAATCGACGTCTGGCTCAGCCACGGGGTGGATGGAATTCGAAACGACGCCACCCTGCATCAGAGTGACGCCTTCAGAACGGTGTTTGCCGATCACATCAATGCAATCTCGGACCCAGTTTTTCACTTCGGCGAATATTTCATCAGCACACCTGACGCCAAGTATGACGACTACCGCACCTCTCCGGACCGGACAGGCATCCAGATCCTTGACTTCGAGTTTGCCAACGTCGCCCGCGCCACTTTCGGGGACTTCAGCAAGACGATGCAAGATCTGAAGAATATGAACAACTATACCGCCAATGGCTCCGCAGATAGCCCATATTATACTTGGCAACCGTAACAATTGACCCTACTGGTGGAATAAATACTCTCCCTAGAGAGGATAGGATTCTGAATAAATGTCTATCAAAGAAAGGAGTACTTGCCCGACGAACGCATGAGAAAAAAACTGAAAGACAGTTGAATAGCCTATTAAAGATCTAGTTTTCTTATCTGGATGAAAGAATGAATAAAAAATTTCGAATAGCATCACTGTTTCTTATCGCCAGCTTTCTGTTGGGCGCCTGCGCCTCCCCTGGCATTCAGGCCCCAACAGAAGCCATAGCGACTACAGAAGGTGCTCCAACCGAAGCCGCCGTAATAACTAAAGCACCCGAAGAACCGACGGCGACGACAGCACCGACGACAGAACCAACCCCAACAGAGGCGGACGCAACACCGGAGGCGACACCAACACCCAAGCCACTCGCTTCCAAGGAAGGAACACTGACCATCTGGGTCGATGGAGGCCGGGTACAGGCGATCACGGACATGGGCAAGCAATTCACTGAAGCATATAATGTCCCGGTTGCGGTGCAGGAACTCGGCTTTGGCGACGTACGCGACCAGCTCAAGATCGCCGGCCCGCCCGGTGAAGGCCCGGACATCATCATCGGCGCTCACGACTGGCTGGGTGAACTGGTCACCAATGGCCTCCTGGAACCGCTCGATTTGGGTGATAAAGCCCAGAGTTTCGACCCGGTCTCGCTCCAGGCCTTCACGTACAACGGCCAGCTTTACGGCGTTCCCTACGCGGTCGAGGCCATTGCATTGGTCTATAACAAAGACGTGTCTCCAGAACCCCCCATGACCTGGGAAGAGATGAAGGAGATCGCCAGAAATCTTCAGGAGCAAGGAGACGTCGAACAGGGCTACGTTTTGCACCAGGGCGATCCTTACCACACCTACCCCATCATCACCGGCTTTGGCGGTTACGTTTTCGGACGCACGGAGGATGACAGCTACAACCCGGAGGACCTGGGCCTGGACAATCCAGGGGCTATTGCAGCAGCCGAAGAGATCGACAGCATGATTAAGGAAGGCCTGCTGCGTAAAGACGTCAACTACGAGATCATGATGACCTTGTTCAAGGAGGGTAAATCAGCCTTCTTTATTGGCGGTCCCTGGACGTTAACCGATTTGCGCAGCTCAGGGGTGAATTACGGCATCGCTAAGATCCCAACCATGGAACAGACCCCACGGCCATTCGTCGGCGTCCAGGGTTTCATGGTGAGCGCTTTTGGCGAGAATAAGCTGCTCGCGCAGGCTTTCCTGACCGAGTACTTGGCGTCTGACGAAGCCATGCAGGCGCTCTACCAGGCTGTCCCAAACGTTCCGGCCTGGCTGCCGCTGCGCGAGACACTCGATGATGCCGATTTGCAGATGTTTGCCGAATCGGCTGCAGATGGGGAACCGATGCCGGCCATTCCGCAGATGTCAGCGGTGTGGGAGGCCTGGGGCAAAGCGATCACAATTATCTTCCAGCAGCAACAGCCCGCCGACCAGGCGATGAAAGATGCCGCTCAAACGATCCGTGAAACGATTGCCGGTTCTCAATGACCCGAAAGGAGGTGGGGTGATCCGCCCTACCTCCTCTTTCTCCTTTCGGGCATCGTTCCTGCACATGGCCGGCCTGGCCTTGTTGGATGCCGTTGCCTTGTGGCTGGTCTACTCTCTGCTTGGGAACGGGGTTACAGTAGCAGGTATCATCGTCCTGGTTGTCACCGGGCTGATCAATTGGGTCTTCCTCTCCGACAGGCTCTACCCGATCCGCTGGTTGACACCCGGGCTGTCGTTGATGCTGCTTTTGGTCGTATATCCTCTCGTCTTTACTGTCTACATAGCTTTCACCAACTACAGCGACGGCCACATCTTGAGCAAGCAGCAGGTTATTGAACAGTTGCAACGCCGCTACTTCCAGCCGCCAGACGCGATCAGCTACCAAATGACGGTCTATCGCAGTCCGGAGGACAGGTTTCTCCTCTTTTTACAGGACCCACAGGGAAATACCTATGCAGGCACCGAGGAAGAGGGTATACAAGCTTATCAGGGTGGCGGCGAACCTCCGGAGGCGATCGGTCCTTACCAGAGGCTCTCTACGGCAGGTACGTTCCAGTACCTGACGGAGCTCGAGAAGATCCGGGTAAGTGGTGAAAGCTTCCAGGTACATATCACAGGGCCGAATAAAGCCAGACAGGCGCTGGCGAGATATACTTACGATAAAGACCGGGACGTGATGATTGACAACGAGACCGGTAAGTTATACCGGCCGGTGGTCGGCGCTTTTGTGGACGATGAAGACAAACCTCTACCCGATGCGCCCGGTTTTACGGCGGTCGTTGGGCTGAGGAATTTCCGGCGGGTGTTCTCCGATCCCCAGATCCAGGATCCTTTTATGCGCGTATTCCTATGGACGGTGACCTTTGCGGCCATGACCGTGCTGCTGGCCTTCAGTGTGGGCCTGTTGCTGGCTTTAGTGCTGAACGATAACCGGCTCCCACTGCGAACCGTGTTCCGTTCGATTGCGATAATTCCTTACGCGATTCCGGGTTTCATCAGCATCCTGGTCTGGGTCGGGCTGCTGAACCCATATTACGGCCCGTTCAGCCAGATGATCAAGAGCCTGACTGGCGTCTCGCCCGACTGGTTTTCCAACGGTACGCTGACCAAGGTAGCCATCCTTTTCATTAACACCTGGCTGGGCTTTCCTTACATGATGTTAATAAACCTGGGCGCCCTGCAGTCGATTCCAATGGAGATGTACGAGGCCGCCGAACTGGATGGGGCCGGCCGCTTCGCCAAATTCCGCTACCTGACACTGCCGCTGCTTCTGATATCCGTTGGTCCGCTGTTGATCGGCGCTTTCGCCTTCAATTTCAACAACTTTACGGTTATCGACCTAGTCAATGAAGGGGGACCACCCATCGTAGGCGCTTCCACGCCGGCCGGGCAGACCGATATCCTCATCTCTTACACGTATCGCCTGGCTTTCGCCGGAGGGCGTGGGGCAGACTTTGGGCTGGCCTCAACCATTGCCATCTTCATCTTCCTCATCATCGCCACGCTGACAGCCTTCAACTTTCGCTTCACACGGCAGCTCGAGGAGGTGATGCAATGAAGTCCACCTCAAAGGCGAGTCTGACCAAGGCCAATCGTAAGGAGAAGATAAAGCTTCACCTTTTTCGCTCTGCCCGGAATGCCGCACGCTTCAACCTGTTACTCAAACTGCTGATTGCATTTCTGGCTGCGTTGTTCGCGCTCTACCCCGTAGCCTGGATCTTCTCGGCCGCCCTCAGCCCCTCTAACTCGCTGGTGAATTCTCGCCTGATCCCATCTGGAGCGAGCGCAGTGAACTTCGTGCGGTTGTGGAGCGATCCCCTGCACCCGTTCCTGCTCTGGATGTGGAACTCGATCAAGGTATCGAGTCTGACAGCCCTCATCACGGTTTCCCTCTGCGCTCTGGCGGCCTATTCCTTCAGTCGCTTTCGCTACCGTGGGCGGCGCTCCGGTCTGCTGGCCACCCTACTCATCCAGCTTTTTCCCAACACGCTGGCGATCGTGGCCTTGTTCCTCCTGCTGCAGCAGATCGGGAAGGTGCCTGGCTTCGCCTGGCTTGGCCTGAACACGCTGGGCGGGATCATCCTGATCTACAGTGGCGGCGCGCTGGGCTTCAATACCTGGCTGATGAAAGGCTTCTTCGACTCCATACCGAAGGAGCTGGACGAGTCGGCCCTGATCGATGGCGCATCCTGGATGCAGGCTTTCGTCTACGTCATCTTTCCGCTCGTGCGCCCGATCCTGGCAGTGATTGGCATCCTGACCTTCATCGGCACTTACTCTGACTTCCTGGTAGCGCGGGTGATGCTCAAAAGCGCCGAGAACTATACCCTGGCCGTCGGGATGACCCTGTTCATCCGCGGTCAATATACACAGGAATGGGGGGTGTTTGCTGCGGCGGCTTTGGTTGGGGCGCTGCCCATCGTTCTTATTTTCTTGCTCTTGCAGAGACAGCTTATCGGTGGTCTGGCGACCGGCGCCGTGAAAGGGTAGCCATGGAAGAAACCTTGAAAAATGAGGCGCTTAGCCGGGCAGCAGCGCGCGCCCTGCGAGATGGAAAGTTGCCGCACGTGCCGCCTCCGGCCGCTCCGATATACACGCGAATAAGGCTGGAACTGGAAGCTGGGAATGAGACGGACCCGGAGGCAGTCTTCACCGACCCTAGACGCGAGCAGGGCTGGCGGGTCGCGCTGGAGAAGGGATTCGAACCGGGGAAGTGGTGGACAGAGATCTTGCTGCCTCGAGAACCTACACTGCTGCGCTACCACTTCGAGCTGGCGGATGGCTCACTAATTCGCGAGCGCCGCCAGGTGGAGGGGATCGAGAAACCGCTTTTTGGTGTGTGGCAGGAGCAGGATTTCCAGATTGCGGTATACTTGCCGGAAGCGCCTCCACCGGCCTGGGTACGCGGCCAGGTGATCTACCAGATCTTTCCGGACCGCTTCGCCCGCGGGGGTAACCCCGATCACCGGGGTAGAGGTCGTTGCTACGAATACGAAACCCTGGAGCTCGATTGGGGCCAGCCACCCGATCACCCGCTCAAAGGCCGGGATTTTTATAGCGGAAATTTGCGCGGTGTGATCGAAAAGCTGGATTACCTGGATGACCTCGGCGTGACTTGCCTGTACTTCACGCCGATCTTCGCCTCGCCGACCAACCATCGCTACGATGCTTTGGATTACACCAAAATCGATCCCCGGCTGGGCACCGATGAGGATCTTAAAGAACTGATCCAGAGGTACCGCGATCGGGGGATGCGGATGCTCCTCGATGGTGTTTTCAACCATTGTTCCAGTGAAAGCGTCTATTTCAAGCCCACCCGGGTAGACAGGCGTTCTCCTTACTATCGCTGGTTCGAATTCACGCACTGGCCGGATGAGTGGATAGGTTGGGCCGGTGTGAAAACCATGCCGGAATTCGTCGAATGCCCCGAGGTAGAAGATTTCTTCTTTGGCGAGCGTGGCATAGCCCAGTACTGGCTATCCTATGGCACAGCCGGCTGGCGCACAGACGTAACCCCCTGGATGACGGACGAATTCTGGCAGCGCTTTCGCC
>JACUUU010000465.1 GCA_014859065.1 Anaerolineales bacterium | reverse complement strand
GCGGACAAAGAACGTCCAGTTGGTAAAAACGTTAGAACGTTGAATGTAGTACAATTCGAAATAGTTTTACTTCCAATCTGTAAGACCTGTCAAAGGGGTCACTGTATAATGGTAGAATCTTTAAAGAATATTATTTCAATCTGGGCATTAGATTAATAAGGGATCGTGGTGATGCAGAGCCAATTAGATAAGGAAAAGCTGATCAAGAAAGCAGAAGGCAGGCTGCGAAGACTTTCAAGGGAGAAATTGCGAGTGGCCGAGGATTTTCTGGCATACCTGGAAGAGAAAGAGGAAACCATAGCTACACAAGAGCTGTTGAATATACCTGATTTCGAGGAACGCTTCCAGCAGGCAGCACAGCAAGCGAAATCTGGCAAAATTACCCGGTTGGATGATATTCGCCGGGATGTATGAGATCTCACTTACCCAAGAAGCAGAACAATTTTACAAAAAGGCGGATTTACCTTTAACAAAACGTTTGAACCGCTGTTTTGATCTGTTACGACAAAATCCTTTCGATCACCCAAATATAAAACGATTAAGAGGTCCGTTGAAGGGATATTTTCGCTTTAGAGTTGGTAATTGGCGGGTGGTTTATGAAGTGGATGAAAATTCTCAACAGGTGATTATATACCTCATTGTTCACCGCAGCCAGGCGTATTAGCGGGAGACAGAAGCCAGTAGGCAGAAATTGCGGATATAGAACATCCGGGCGGATAAAGAACGTCCGGTAATCAGTGGGAAGGCAGTAGTCAGAATTCAGAATTCAGGAGTCAGAATACGAAAGAAGGTTGGAATTCGCAATTCGAGTTGGTTGTCGTGTCCGGTCTTCGGTCTTCCTAACTCAAGCTTCGGGAATATGGTCTTTCACTGCTGCAATGACGGTGTCCACTTCCTGCTCAATGTTGCCTCGCATGGGTGAGGGCTCAAAGACCCATGTGCCGTCTGTGGAGCGTTTTTGAAAATGATGGGGGAAAGTGGATAATTCTTTAATTATCGGAGCCGATTCATGAGGGTAATCATCCCAACCGAATAAGCGTTTATCTCCCGAAAAGGGCAGAGACAGGTCGATTAGGGCATAAGAATAGCTGCCACTGGTTGGGTCAAAGTGGATATCCACGAAGCGGGTATCGTCAATGTGGGCGCGAACTTTACCACCGACCAGATTAACCTCACGGAAGAGAGTGCTGGCTTGCAATTTATCAATAACTTTCTTATACCATATCATTACAGGTCCTCAAGCAGATGCACAAGTTCGCTCATCTCCTGAGTAATTGCACGCCATTCTAACAGGTCGGTGTATAGGGTGTGGTCATCAGGAGAGACACCTTCTGTTTGAAATCGATTTTCCAGGGCATCTAGAGAGCCATATTGCTGCTGCAATCGCACTGCTGCCTTTTTGAGGACAATCATCCGTTCTGATACGCAGGCTGCCACACCTTTGTAAATGAGTTCCTCATCACTGACAGGTAGTAGCGCTGTAGCTCTTTCGAGTAATTGGTGAGCATAAGAGGTGACCATTATGAAGTCCTCCTGACGAACAGTGATTATTATAACACTGCGGATAATCAA
>JACUUU010000477.1 GCA_014859065.1 Anaerolineales bacterium | reverse complement strand
GTTTTCTCATCTCCCAGCGGAAAATAGTAAAGGAAATCCCCACACCCTTGTGCGCCCTGATAAATCCAATACCCCTCTAACATGCCGGCATGATAGGCATAGTCATACCCATACAAGTCATGCTCAATATGGTTATGGATGACCTCAAAGGAGACGTTGAAATCGTCCAGTCTTTCATGATAATCACAATAACCCCTCATATCGCAGTCGCCGCAGTTCTCATACTCGATCGAATGGTTGAGAATGACGACATCTTCCTGCTCCACCAGTTGCAGCTTGGGGGGATATTTAAACTCATACCCCAGGGCATCATTGCGATACCATATCCACTCTCCCGTATCGACCTGGTAATCCGGAGGAGTGGGAGAGCTGCGCGGCGTGGAGGTCGCGGCGCTTATAGGTATGGTCTTGATCGGGACAGGCTGCTCAGGTGTGTATGCCGGCTGTACGACGGGCGGCGGGGGGTAGGGGCTGGTATGTGCGCTGGTGGGTGGCACCTCCAGCGGGGTGGGCAGCTCGGATGTGTGGGCTGGCTGACCGACGGACGGCGGAGGATAGGGTGAGGTGCTGTCCGCAGCAGGTGAGGTGGGCGTGGACGTTGGGGGGGTAGCAGCTGCTGGAGCGCACTGAGCGAGCAGCAGGGATAGAACCAACCAGATTAGTAGCAAGACTTGCCTGTGTTTGTTCATATCGGGTTATTCCTTTGTGGGAATGTGCCAAAGTCCTAACCTTCCAACACTTCAACATTCCAACGAATTACATTCCGACCCGCAATCCGAAATAACATCATCCGTTCCAACGCAATACTTATATAATGGAGGAGCGGGGGTGGAAAACAGAGGCTACCCTAAGGTTCTTCATAGATGACAAAATGATAGTTATATTTAATTGCTGTTGTTCTGAAGTGGGTTTGTATAGTTGTAAATATAAGCTTTAAAGTGGTCAAAATCGGTCAAATTGTTGCGCAGTATATTTTAGAGAACGGTCGCCTCCACGTCCCAATAAAGATGAACCAAACGATTCCTTGTCCAAATCCTGCTGAGAAAACCTGGCAAGACCATGCAGCTGTGTTAGATAGAAATCCAGGTTGCGTAAAATGCCCTCTATCGTCCCTGGCTCAAACATGCAGTTCTTTCTCTTTTAATTCATCTTCTAATCGGGAAAAGTAAGCCGCACGCATCATCAGCAGAACTGGCTGAAAATCGAAAAAGCGCCTGCGGGTGAAAACCTCGTAGGATACTCGAAACTCTTCGTCTTTTGAATAAAGAAGCAGTCCACGGATCATAACCTGGCCTTGCACTCTGAGCGGTGCGTCATTTATACTGCGCACATCCAGCGATTGAAATCTACAACAACTTTCAATTTCTGTCTCTATTTCCAATTCTAGTAAGAATCTCTGATAGGCGTCTAAGCCACAGTTTGGCTCCAAAACCAATGCAATGTCTATGTCGCTGAGGTTGGTTGCGCAGCCCTCAGCCAGCGAGCCATATAGATAGGCAAGCAGAACGGGTCGAGGTTTCAAAATTTCAGGGAGACACGCCCTTAGCTGTTCAAGCAAGCTTTCCTTTTCAAACCCGTTAACCCTGTTTTCTCTAACAATCATGTTATTCATTGACCATAATACAAGACTTTAGAACTGATTATACTACGGAGATCGCTCGGGATTAGTGACTTCTGATTACTGTCTAATAACATTCCGAAATCCGCAATCCGAATTTGCACCATACGTTCCAACGTCCTACTGGCTTCTGACTCCTGGCATTCCCCGCGCTCCGCCCTTCCGACATTCAGCCAACCAATATCGAATAAATCTCGGCGGCAAACCGAACCCGGTCCCCTTCAAGTTTGCCCGTGTTTATGAATTTCCTTGATGCGCGCAAACGGCGCGCCCTGACCTGGATGCGCATTCCGGCGTGTTGTGGGTAAGTAAAGCTAACCAGAAAGAATTTTCAATTGCTGTGGGGCTGTATAACTATACTGCTCTTCGGGTTTTTTCACCTCTTTTCAGTTTACACTGATGCCCGTCTTACCGTCTCTGTCCTGTTCATACCTACAAGAATTATTCCTCACCTATCCTATCCTGTAATAATTTCCGGCAGACCGGGCTGGAAAGAAACGGCTTAAAAGGTTTGGAAACCGCATTGAGAGCTGTCTCCTCCGCGGCAAATTATACTCCAATTTCCAGCAGCCTGAGAAATTAAGAAAACGGCAGGATCGTCAAGTAAACTATAAGTCCGCCAAACCAATTTGCCAGGAGAACCACGCCGATAACAGAACTTTACCACAAATGCAGCCAAATCATCAACCAGCAGCGACCACTGGAGCGAGTGACTCGAGCACGAAATTTCACCTGGTTGTTGGTCGGGATTTACCAATGTCGATCGGTCCATTTGAGCAAGATCGCTGAAAAGATCCCCGGAAATGCTCGCTTGCCCAGTCTGACACACCGACTGGGCCGCTTCTTGGAAAACCCCGTTTGACCCTGGCTGTAGTCGTGTTGTATGTTTGGTTGGTGACCTTCGGTTCTCCGGTGATCAAAGCGGAATTGAGATGTATGCTTGAACCGGAATGATCGCAGAGATCATAGCATTTTTCGCATTGGCAGAAAGTTGGTCGCAAGAAGATTGGCAAATCAAGTACCTTTGAAGATTCATTTAGTGCCGTACCAATGATGACAAACTGTCAGCTGACCAGTATTCTGTAAAAATGTGGAGAAGATTCCATTTTTAATGGAAAAAGGGCTGCCTTTTTAGACAGCCCCTTTGTGTTAGTAAAAGAAATGGTCTTGAGGCTTGCTTCTAGGGCAAGAAATCCCAGGGGTTGACTCTGCCGTAACTGCTGTGCATCATCTCGAAGTGGATGTGCGGCCCAGAAGATTTGCCTGTGCTACCGATAGAACCGAGCGGTGTGCCCTGAAAGACTCCTTGACCACAAACCACCCCGACAACCTCCAGGTGGGCGTAGAGAGTTTGCCAGCCATTACCATGATCGATGACGACCATATTACCGTAGCCAAAATTGTTCCAACCCGCATAAACAATCACACCTGCATCTGTAGCCCAAAGGGGTTCGCCAAGCCTGCCGGCGATGTCGATTGCAAAGTGGTTGGTGGCGGGAGAATAATCATATCCCGAGAGGTATTGTCTCCCACTTGGCCAGATAAAACTACCAAAGCCTATGGGGCCATCCATGATTGTCCCGCAGTGTCCAGGACCAATGTGGCGGGCGACTGCCGGGTCACGCCGGGAAATCAATGGTGCACTCCAAGAGGCGAACGCACGTGTTCCTCCGGGGACTATCAGCCATCTCCCGGGTTCCAGATTGGGGTTTTCCCAATCCCCCAGGGTTTCGTGGACTATCCGGTTCCCCGGATAGTTGATAATGTCTTCAACTGATACATTGTAAGCCTCTGCGATGCCGCTTAATCCCTCGCCAGCTGCAAATCTGTGGTAGGTGCCATCCACGGGCAAGATGTTGAGCAGCTGACCCTCAGCCAGAAAGTGAGGGTTGTCTGCCAGGGAGCCGTAGTTACCCCACAGGATGGTTTGAGGCTGGAGCCCGAATTTTTCAGCGATGCCAAACACCGTGTCGCCACTCTGTACTTCGTAAGTGATCACCTCGATGCGCGGTCTAGAGGATATATTTGTCTGCATTAATGTCAGCCGAGGGATTCCGGCAACAGACATTTGTACAGGTTGGCTAACAGGCGGTAATTCAAGCGCTGAATCAGGCGTTTCATCAGCCATAGGGGCAGCTACGACCGTATCTTGAGATGAATCAATCCTCTGAGAACGGAGGTTAAATTCTCGCATTGCCCAGACAGCCAAAAGGATAAACGCGATGGAGAGTAGATGCGTGCCAACCCGTAAAGCTGATTCACCCAGGCCAAAGTGGGATAGGTTTTCCCATAACAATAAGAAACGATTCTCCCCTGGTTCTTTCAGATTTGGGGAGTTTTCCTTGTTGCTGTCTATTCCTGTTTGGGATTTGTTATCCCCATTGGCCAGGTCCATTTGGTTGGGGAATTTTTCAGAATGCATTAAAAGTCTCCGAAAAGCATAATAACATCAGCTTATTGATTCGTCAACCAGTCAAAAACGACAAAAATGGGATTATTAGGATTGATTATGGATAATCGAGCTGTTCAATAGCCCGCAGAGCAGCAGTCGCGGCATCTGCCTGATCTTTCAACACATCCAGCGTAGCGTGATGGAGTGCTGGGCTGATAGCTGCTAATATGTCCCGGGGAGGGATGAGCTTGGCAGACTCAGCGATGTTATTTACCAATGTACGCAGGTTTGTGTTTCTCCAACCATCAAGAGCGCCTGAACGTGGGGGTAGAAATCCCGCAGCAGCTACCCACTCTGATAGGAACTCGGGTGAAGAGAGGAATTCAGCTAATTCTACGCTTAATGTAATTCTTTCCGGGTCGGGATTCGAAAGAGCCCATGCCCAGCCATTTGCAAGCGTGAAGGGTTGGCCGTTATTGGTAGGTAAGGTGGTGAGATTGCTGTCAACCGGTAATTCACTCAGGTAGTGGGAAATCCACGATACCACCAGATTACTCCTGGAATCGTGATAAGCCTGCATGGTTTGGTCATAATTACTGTACTGGGTCAACCAGAAAGGCATCACACCAACATCTTCAGCTGATTGGATAAAGGCAAGCACATTAGTGAGTGAATTGAGATCTAACATTGGTCTGCCTTCATCGTCACGGATCTGACCTCCAGCTGCCAAATATTGCGCTAAAGTAAACAAAGATTGATCGTCATCTGCCGGGAATGCCAGGATATCGTCAATTTCCAACAGCGTTGTCCAATTGGATGGGGGATCGCTAATTTCTGCCGGGCGGTACAACATGACCAGTGCGTCGCCAACGAATGGCAAACCAAAGGTTGTGGTTTGCAATTGGCTTAATTGTTGCGCGTACTCATACCAATCATCTTCTTCCATTATGGTAGTGAGCCCATTATAAGGCGACAAAAGCCCTTTTAATGCGGCTTCTTCCAGGTAATTATGGGGAAGAGCGATCAAATCGGGGAGTGCTAGAGGTGCAGCAGTGCTGGTACTGCTTAACGCATCCAGCAGCCCTCCTGGACCACTTACAGCTTTTACGCGCACATCCACGTAGACCCTCGGTCGCTGTTCTGTGAACTCATCCAGGCGCGCCTGGAGGATTTGGCTGGCAGGCGAGCTGTTAGAGGGGGCAAACTGGGGAGGCACCCATACCTGTAAGGTGACTGTTCTAACCAGGGGTGCAGTTGGTTGGGGTAAAGTCGTGGGAGTGGCAGTTGGAAGTGGAGTAACCACAGGTGTGGCAGAGTCAAAAGGGATTTCTTCACACGCTATGAAAAGTGGGATGAACGCCAATATTGGCAGGAATCGGGTAATAGACCTGATCACGGGTTGTCCTTATCCATTATTCTTGGTTAAAAGTAATCTTCTGGTTGAGCAATTCTACCAGCAAGCGGACAGAGTTAACCGCATCTTTGAGATCAACCATCTCCGAAGGGGAGTGGATGTAGCGGCAGGGGATAGAGATACACCCGGCTGGAACGCCTGCCCGGCTAATCTGGATGGCGCGTGCATCTGTGCTGCCTCTTTCCAGCACCTCAATCTGATATGGAAGTTTGGCTTTCTCGGCTGTGCTTACCATCCAATCAACCACCCGAGGGTCCGAAATCATGCCGCTATCGCGCACTTTTATGGCTGGCCCCTTTCCCAATGCTACCTCCATTTTTACGCCTTTCGGAGTATCACCCGATCTGGTAACATCCACAGCGATGCCAATATCTGGTTCTAAACTGAACGCGGCGGTTGAGGCACCCCGAACTCCCACTTCCTCCTGGGTGCTGAAGACGAACAGGAGCGTGTTTGGTGAAGTATCTATTTGCTGCAGTGTTTCAATCAAGATGGCAACCCCTATGCGATCGTCCATTGCTTTAGAAACCAGACGATCTCCTAAATCCAGAAAAGGTTGGTCGAATACCGCCAGATCTCCCACTTGCACGGGACAATCTTTAGAACTGGTGGCACCAATGTCAATAAACATCTTGTCGAATGTGGGAATCTTATTTATGTCTGCGGGAGTTTCCTGACCGATAACACCCTGGCTCCCATTCAGGAAGTGGACGCGTCCAGCCAGGCTGCTGTGGGGAAAAACCCCACCAATCGTGGTGAAGCGGACAAATCCATTGGGATCGATGTGGGTGGCAATGAGACCGATCTCATCCATATGAGCTGCCAGCATGATAACCTGTCCCTTTGGGTCGTTGCCCTTTTTTATGGCGATCAGATTTCCGAGGTTATCGACTCGAACTTCTTCAGCCAAAGGTTCAATCTCGCTGCGAATTGCGGCCCGGATTTCGCTTTCATAGCCAGAGGGTCCTGGGATGCCAGTAAGTTTTTGGAGAAGAGATTTCATGCTAGTGCTCCTATTTGCAAGTCATGGCGTTTGTTGATTAATGGGTTATATTTGTTTACCCGTTTGCCAGAATGGAGAATATCAATCGGGTTCATCGCTCTTGACTCAGTATTGTTGGGGAAATGTCATTAAGAGCCAAATAAAGCAGGTTCAGGGTGTGCTTCCAATCTGCAAGGCGAGCAATACCAGCAGCTGTATGGGCGTATCGACCTGGAACAGAAATCGAGACGCTGGGAATCCCTGCGCGTGAACGGTGGATGGCGCCTGCATCGGTACCTCCTCCACCGGGTTGGCGAATCTGATAGGGAATCTTGTTTGCCTCAGCTACGTTGACTAAATGCCGGATCAGGCGTGGGTCCGATAAGGTGGCAGCATCGGCCACATATATGGCTGGACCAGCATCGAGTCGGGTATTGTAGCGAACATTCTCCAGAGGGACACCGTCCTCCTCATCCCAGTTTGGAAGATCCAGAGCTGGAGTGGAATCGACTGCAATGGCTATATCTGGATCAAGCCCATAAGCAGCTACCCGAGCACCTCGCAGACCAACCTCCTCTTGCACGGTGAAGGCAGCCAGCATGTCGATATTTGTGGGAGCATGCTTGATAAGCTCAATCAGGGTGGCGACTCCTAAGCGGTCGTCCAGCGCTTTTCCACGCAGGCTGGATCCCAAGCGGGAAAACGAGGTGGCGAATGTAGCGCGGTCACCAATTTTGACTTCTGAAGTGCTGGCAGGGCCAATATCTATTCGTAAGTTGTCGAGAGATATATTGCGTTTGCGTTCATCGGAGGTGGTCAGGTGGATTGGTTTAGTTCCAATAACGCCCGGTATATGATCCTTTCCAACCCAAACAGGTTTACCTGGGAGCTGGCGCTCATCGATACCACCAACCACATCGAAGCGAAAAATTCCGTCCCCATCGTTGTTGGTGATCATGAAACCCACCTCATCCATGTGAGCTGCCAGCATCACTCGCAGTCGATCCTTTTCACCCTTAGCCACGCTGGTCCCTGAGCGGCCATTGCGAATTGCCAATACGTTACCCAAGGCATCGATTTTCACTTCATCTGAGTGTGGAGTAACCTGGTCAAGGATGATCTTGCGAACTTCACCTTCATCGCCAGAAACAGCACAGGCATCGCACAACCGCTGCAGCAACCTTATTTGAGCACTACCTATAAGAGGAGTTTTATCTTTTAACTGGTCTGAATTACGCATGGTAGTCTAATCCATTTATAATAATTAACGCCCAACAGTGACGCCATATATGTAAGATGTCATTGATCCCATTTCAACCCTTCTAAGAAATCAGGTTCGAGCCTGGCTATGAATTCCGCTAACAGGTGACCGGTGCGTTGGATATCTTTAACAGACACCACCTCGACTGGTGTGTGCATGTATCTCAGCGGGATGCTTACAACCATTGTGGGGATACCTTCTGCGGCTACCTGGAGCGCGTAGGCATCTGTCCCCGAATGGCGCGGCATGGGTTCGATATTGTAAGGGATCTCTTGTTGATCTGCCAATTGTTTGAAAGCCAGGTGTAAACCACTATGGATGTTTGGCCCCCAACCTAGAACTGGCCCTTTTCCAAGCGCGAAACCTTTATGGTCTGGTGTTCCCGGCCCTTTGCCATAGGTGACATCAACTGCGACTGCCAGGTCTGGACGCAGCTGGAAAGCGGAGGTCAGGGCTCCGCCCATAGTTTCCTCCTCCTGCACTGTGGCAACAATCCAGGTATCCCAGAAGTGAAGTCGCCCCTGGAGTTCTTGTAAGCACTGGGTGAGTGCCGCGAGGGAGGCACGATTGTCGAGAGAATGACCGCCTAAAGTATCATCTTTCAGTTCAATAGGTTCTTGGGAGAAAGAGATTAAATCGCCAACCCGGACTAAATTTACCAAACGACCATGTGGCACCCCGGTATCTACCAGCATATATTTCAAATCCACAGGTCCACTTTGGGCATCTGCGGGCAGCAAGCTGGCTGGAGGTATAACGATTATCCCCGGAAGATCCTGGCGACCGTGCACGGTGACCAGCTGCCCTGGTAGAACCCGAGGGTCCAGGCCACCAATCTGGGTAACGCGCAGAAATCCATCCACCAGGCCAGTTACCATGAGTCCGATGGCGTCCATGTGGGCAGCCAGCAAGATACTGGGCTTAGATGGGGGGTGCTCACCTTCTGGGGTGCTTGGTTCGGTTCTATTTCCTCTTTTTAGGCCATGCAGGCTTCCGAGGCGGCTAATAGTTAACTCGTCCGTTAAAGGACGCCATTCATCCTCGATAAGTTTGCGGATAGACTCTTCATGACCAGACAAACCGGGAGCACTGATTAGAGATTTTAGAAATGGGAGAAGTTCACTCATAGTGGGTGTGTTTCCTGGATTTATTCCTCTGGATGGCTTTTAGATATTGATAACTGCCAAAAAAAGGTGCTGAAAAAATTGGAGAATAGTCTTGTTGTTTGATATCAGGTGAGGTCTTAGCTGGGTTGATTTTTAGTTCGTCAGGTAGCCAAACACGAGCAATTTCTGAAGACCCACTAAAACCCACTTCATCCTCGGTTGGGGTGGGAGTGCTTGTCAAAGTTGGAGTCTCTGAAGGCTGGGGTGGTGTGGGGGTAAAAGTTGGAGATGGGGGTGGAGTATTTGTCGATGTTGGCGTAGATGTGCTGGTGGGAGAGACGGTCTCTGTTGCCGTAGGTGTTGGCGTCTCCGTCAAAGTGGCTGTTGGGGACGGAGTCTCGGTGGGAGTAGGGGATGCAGTTTCTGTTTGAGTCGGTGTGTCGGTAGGTGTTAGGGTTGGAGTGATGGTTG
>JACUUU010000464.1 GCA_014859065.1 Anaerolineales bacterium | reverse complement strand
TATGGAAAATTGGGGATCTGGCGTGGTAAATTTTGGCTGCATCTGGCAATGGACCGAGAAGTGTATCAGAATAACGCGCCTCGAATTTATGTGTCTCAGCCACCAGGGTAAATTGATTGGAAACTCCATACAAACATACCCCGGCCTTAAAGAAACCAGGGTGTTCAACCAATGCCTGCAAAACTGTAAAACCTCCCGCGCTGCCTCCCATTATGATCAACCGCGAGCCATCCACCTGTCCTTCGTCAACGAGATAACGGGCACCAGCGACTGCATCTTGGACATCATAAATCCCCCAATTCCCCTTGAGTCTGTCTCGATAAGCACGACCATATCCTGTGCTACCGCGATAATTTACTTCCAATACAGCATATCCTCGTGTCGCGAAAAATTGAGCTTTGGGATTAAAAGAGGCTCGAACCTGACTTGTCGGTCCTCCATGGATACTCAGGATGAGGGGACACTTCTGAATGTCTCGTATCCTCGGGTTGTGAGCAGGAAATAATAAACCATATACATCCTCCCCATCTAAGCCTGGCCATTTGATAGATTTAACTGGTGAACAAGCCTCTGGCACCAGGTCTTCTGCCATCGAACGCCTCCAGATATGGACTTTCTCTACCGGTGATCGAATATCTTTTAGGTTTTCCAGATCTACACCTGGACCAGTTTTTGGTGAGAACGCTTCATCTCGATCTGTGGATTGAGCTTTACGGACATGGTCGTGAGGAATGTGAACGGATATAATTCGAGCCGGTGTCTTACCACCGGAGGCAATCATGGCGAGCTGAGAGCTGCCAGATTGCTGGTCAATTGGAGACACTGCGATCTGGTCGAGGGCTGAGTAATCATCCCCAATATCTAACTCAGACGATACTCCAGATTGAATATCTACCATCCAGCAAGTAGAAAAACCTTCTTTGTTTTTGATAACAAACAAGCTGCTGCCATCCGCACTAAATCCATACGTCCTCATCCCCTGCACCCAGGCTGGTGCTCCATGTTCTCCATCTGTATCTGTCAACAAACGATGATCTTCCTTCTCTAGATCATACAGGTAAACCTGCCACCAACCTGTATTATCCGACACATAAGCCAGATACCTGCCATCCGGTGAAAATTGCGGTTGGAAAATGGACGTGCTTTCAGATCCTGCTATAGTGAGGTGATTCTTCAGAACAGGATAAGGTTCGTTAGGATAATCCAATTCAGCCATTCTCAAGAAAGTACCATCCCAGGGCATGTTGGGGTAATTCCAAGCTATCCAGGCAATTCGATCACCATTGGGATGCCAGACTGGCTGCATGTAAAAATCATCACCAGAAACCAGTTTCTGTGGCCAATCTTTACCATCGACTCTGACGATTCCGAGATTGTCATTTTTTTCGTAGGAGTGGACGAAAAGCAACCAGCGGCCATTTGGGGAAAGTGAGGGTGAGGAGAAATAACCATAGGCAGGAGTAATGGGTCTGGCAGCCCCATGAGAGGTTGGTTGACAATAAATTCGTCCTGAGGTGATTTCAACAAAATAAACAAAACCATGACCGCAAGTAAAATCCCCACCGCCATATCCCACCTTTGCCCTCACCA
>JACUUU010000463.1 GCA_014859065.1 Anaerolineales bacterium | reverse complement strand
TGTGGACCCCGCTTGTGGGAGCGCAGAGATGGCAGCCTGACAGCCTCCTTCGAGGTCAATGCTCGGGAGATCATCTTCCTGGGAGGACGAGAGGCTGACAACGGCCAAGAGAACGGTTCAGATAATCATCCTGCTGTCCACAACAACCTGATAGACAACGATATCCCCTTCTAGATAGATCCCACAAACATTCAAACTGAATATACACAATGCCAGGTGTTGTTGTGAACACTACATAGGCCAATCATTGATCTTTGTGATTGGTTCAGCCAGTAGGACTTCAAACCAGACAACATATCCGAAGGATGAAAGGAGGTGACCCTTGACGTCAACCAATCTGCATAAGGAAACACTTCGGCTGGTTGAGGCCAGTGAGGATGTAGTTATAACCGTGGTGGGCTATTTTTACACAGTCGATTTCGGCCCCAGCCACCCGCAAGTACACCGGGTTGGCAAGAACCGGCGGTGTACCTGTCCCGATGGCGTATCATGCCCAGCAGTAGGAGCAGTAGTTGCTTACCTGAAGAGTGGTGGCGAACGAGCTCCTGATCCACCGCCTGGTTATTACCCGGTCGCACCAATGACATGCCCAATCTGTGGCGCTGATGCTGTCTATGATCGAAACCTGGGTAGCAAGCAGCGAGGTGCTGGCTGGCGTTGCATTCAGGCTGGTAACCGGCACTACTGGGAAGACCAGGTAAGTGCCCTGCGTCAGAAAATGGCTGACAACCCATGGTACTACCCACCTGTCGTGGTGAGAGATGGTCAACGGCTTCTGGCTTACGAAGGCATCAAGCCAGATGACACAGTTCTCTATCCTGGGCTTCTGCGCTCAGAGATCGGTGAGCCTCACAGGTCAAACCAATAAAAATCTAGACATCAAATCTTCAGTCAACCCCTGCAGGGGACGGATTAACTCCCCTGTAATGGGGAAAGTCCGTCCCTTTTGCAATTTCAAACAGAAAACTGAAAGGATGGACAATTATGAATGAGCTTTTCCAGATCCAAAACCCGTATCCTTTACCTAAACTAAAACGCCTGCCTCTGCGCGAACAGCCAGCCTATCGAGTATCCCAAAATCCGGATGCCTGCAACCTGGTCGAACTTCTGGCTGCATTAGCTGGCGGTTCTCAACAGATCGAGATCGCCGAGGCTCTGCTGGAGCGCTTCGGCAGTATTCGCCGGTTACATCAGGCACATATCATCGAGATCGGACGTATCCACGGCATTGGCCAGCAGACTGCTATCCGGCTCAAAGCGGCCCTTGCCCTTGGCAAGAAAGCCATGCTAGAAACCGAGCAGGAGCGTACTATTATCCAAAGCCCGGCAGATGCTGCAGCATTGGTGCAGTTTGAAATGAGTCTCCTGGAACAAGAACATCTAAAAGTGATGTTGCTGGATACTCGCAATCACGTCATCGACATCGTTGAGGTATACCATGGATCAGTAAACGCCTCGCAAGTGAGGGTGGCTGAATTGTTCAAACCAGCAATACAACGAATGGCAACCAGCATCCTGATTCTGCATAACCATCCATCCGGTGTGCCAAGAAGCATGTAGATAGAAAGTTTCCATAACGAAACCCTGCAAGGAG
>JACUUU010000462.1 GCA_014859065.1 Anaerolineales bacterium | reverse complement strand
GGCGGAAGAGCAGGGTCGCCGTTACCGAGGCTTCCGCATCTCCATCGTCCTGCGGAATTGAGAAGACGTAGGAACTGGTATCCGCCTCGAATGCAGCCAGGCGGTTGTCGCTGACGATAACCGTGGGGTTCCAGTACGCTCCAGAGGGGGAGATCTCCGTCCACAGCTCCATCAGGATTTTGGCAAAAACCTTACCGGGTAGACCAGCGTAATATCCCAGGTTCGGGTCACCCACGCCGGCATACTCAGGGATGGTTTGCCCGCTGACTTGAGGTAGCGCAGCTCCATGCGCGCCTTCAGCCTGCACCAGCAGGATCATGTGGCGCAGGGGCGAATCGGTCGGCACGTGGTGACCGGTTTTATCGTTGACAATGGTCACGCTGACGCTCAGCTGGTCAGCGGTGCGGGCAGCCGAAACGTCCATCGAGACGGAAGCTTGCAAAAGGTCAGGGGAGGAAGCGCCGGGCATGAGGTGGCTGAAGATGGTCTGTGGGTCTCGAGCTACTCCACCCTGATCGGGGAGCGCAAAGTGAGTGGCGCCCAGCGGGGGCATGTGGCAGTCCTGGCAGGTCTGTCCGCTTTCAGCGTCGCTGTAAGGGCTTTCCAGCCATTCGCCAAAGGAGTTGTAGATCAGCGTATCCCAAAAGATACCGAAGTGGCAAGGAGCGCAAAACTGGCTCTCACGTTGGATGGGTGTGAAGGTATCCTCGCCGGGTGCGACGTCGTCGAAGGGTCCGGCGAAGAATTGGTGTCCTTCAGGAGGGCGGCGGAATTCGAACGAGAGCACGCCAGGCATGTTGGCGAAGGGCAAGCCGGTGGCTGGATCCAGGATGACGTCCCAGACTTTGTGGCAGAAGTCGCACGGGATGCCCTCCCTGGCGACGCCGCTAACAGAAGTGGGGTTTACGCCATAGGCGGCATCGATGGCGGCCGCAGGTGTGTGGCAGGCAGCGCAGTTACCGGCGGTATTGGGGAAATCCAGTTTGTAGCCAGGGCCGAAATAAGGCTGGTTGGGGTCCGGCCGCAGGGGAAAGCGCCCGTAGTCGCGGCTGTAGTTGTAGCGCGTTTGCGGGCTTCGATTTCCTTCCACATCTGTTCCGCTGTACATGGTTAAAAAGCGTGGGTTGACCGCTGATTGTGAGTGAGCGTCGAGCAGCCATTCGTCCACCGGGAGCGTGAAGGGCAGGTCGCTGCCTTCACGGCTGTGACATTCCGCACAACCCTGCGCTTCACCTTCGCCACTTAAGCGCGTAGACGGCAGCCAGGCATAATCGGGGTTATCGCTGTCGTGATGAGCTTGCAGGACGATCCTCAAATCCATTGAGCCTGGTTGGACGGCATCGAGACCATTGATGTAATAGCCGGGTGACCAGGCGGTCACAAACAGCGGCTGGTTGGCGGGGATATCCAAGAGTTGGAAATAGCCGTCTGCGTCGGTTTCGACTGCCAGATTGGAGGCTTTGAGGCGTACAACTGCCCCGGTGATTGGCTGCTCCTGTGTATCCAGCACCCAGCCTGTGACCATGCCTGGTTGTGGCGCGCAGGCAAACAAAAGCGATATGGCGAGCAAAGCTGCCCCTACCATACCCAGGAGGGATTT
>JACUUU010000131.1 GCA_014859065.1 Anaerolineales bacterium | reverse complement strand
TCGATGATTATAAATTTGCGAGACAGAACACTTTAGGCTTTGTCAAGCAATAAAAGGCTTGGCATGAAACCGTACTTTTAGCCTTGACAAAGCACCAAGTAATCGTCTGCGGTTTTCCAGCACTTTTGGACCGTCCACCGCAGATGAATATGGATTTAATAATACTTATTCCGATATCTGCTCTTGACGCTTGTTCAAGAATGCGCATAAACCTGATGCGGCGTAGGTGGACAATATTGGAAGCAGAGGCATTGAAAAACGATCGAGACCAAAATATGGGATATGTAGGACTGTCCAATAAATGAAAAAAATAACACCAACCCATACTCGCCCATTGCGCACCAAATTGCCCCTCAAAACCAGATTTGAGATTCCGATCAGAGCCAGTGCCCCCACGATTGTATATACCAAGTTGGTCAGCATAAAAACCCGGTCTCCTGTACCTCTTTGGCTCGCATCGACTGCTGATAACGAATTCCATACCAGACCGTGGTCATTAGAATTGTACATGTAAAATATCTTCGCTGGGATCAATTTAATCACCTGCAGTGGATTCTCGCGGATAAATTCCATCCCCAGTTCATATCCGGTTTTATCTACCGCGAATTCATCACCAATTAATGGCAATAAAGGGTTTATCTCCGGGTTATTTGTGGCAATATATCCACCATACGCGTGGGGGTTGTTACCCATCCAAAAATTCCATCCCCCATTGGTGGATATAGGGACAAACTCGTCAAATACCAGGTAATTTCTTAGTGTCCAGGGCAGAACTATACCTGCTGTTCCAACAAATAACCCTATCCCCCATCTCAATATTATTGATCGTCCCTCCCTTCTCCCCAACCAGCGAATAAATATCCACAAAGGGAATAATAATAACCCTGTGGAGCGAACCATAACAGCAGCTCCATTAATCAACCCGGTCATAATCCCAAAAAATTGGGGATTCAATCGTTTGTGTGATTCATACACAATTGGTTTGATTGCCAGGATAAGAGTCGTGGTTGTGAGAAAGGCGAACAGAATATCGGTCGACACCAGGTTACTATAAATAATATAACCGGGCAAGATCGAAATAAGGAAAGCACTTAGTATACCTATTGTGCGGTTAAAAATCCATTTTCCATAGATGTAAGTAAGATATATAGTTATTAGAGATAAAGCCACATTGGCAAGTTTAGCTACCAGCTCGCTGGGTCCTGTGAAAAAGAAAAGAAATGCCAGAAAAGCTGGATACCCAACCGGCCATGCAGCAGTCGGGCGCATAGATTCAAGATCGTAAACATAACCATAACCACTTGAGATTTCAATACCCTTTTCAAAATACCAAATTGAATCTGCATAGAGTTGGGTGGGGTAGATAAAAATCCAAAACAAACGCAATCCGAGGCCAAGAATCATAATTAAAGGCATTGACCAAAATGAGTTAACCAAAGATTTAAACCATCTAGATATGCCATTTGTTATCTTGGATGAAACTAATAGCCATATTAACCCCAGGAAACCTAAAATAGGGAAAATGATTTTTAGTGCCTCAAAAAGTAAAATTGTTTTATTTTGGAGAGTGTTAAGCGGAGAGAGATATTCACCCAATTTAATTAGCCAAGACAAAGGGATAAAGGCCAGACTTATACCTAATAAGGCGAATAATGACACGAACAATAAAAACGGATCATAATTGATGTGAGTTTTCGGAATTTGGTAGACTCGTTTCATATCTCTGTCTTCTGAATGGTCTCTCCAAATGATTAGAGAGGACTTGATTGCATCGCGCTATATTTCAATTTTCTTGGTTTTCAATTTCGTGGTTGTTAGGAAATCTGATCGCCAGTATTCACCAGCGAATGTATGCTCAAGGAATAATTCAAATTCTCAGGGAACCATGGGAACCAATATTGTATAAATAGCCTGATATTCAAGCATAGACCCACTCGGCTCATCATTGATTTGTCCCCCCAGGATGAATAATTTGGTCTCTATTGGCACCAAACCCATAGAAGCCCATGAGTGATCGATTTCGACCTCAAGAGGTATCCACTCGTTATTTTGGGAGAGTGATTTGAAAGTGTGCTCAGGGACTAGAGAGTCCCCAACACCACCAAATATGTAAATAATATCCGCTAAACTGGTTACCCCTAATTTATACCTGCCTTCTGACAGGGGTACGCCTATACTCCAAGGGTGTTCATCACCATTCATCAGTCCAGGCAGGAAAATCTCACTCTCATTCAATGCGTTCAGACCATCAAAACCGCCGATGACTAAAATTTTCCCTCCAGCTACAGCTGCTCCAGCATGTGCGCGCTTATTAAACATAGGTTCTACTTCATCCCATTCATCGTTGGTTGGGTCATAGACCAGAACAGAAGCGAGGCTACCACTCTCGTTTTCCCCACCAAAAACAAATAGTTTTCCTTCGAACGCGACCATTGCATATGCACTAACAGGAAATGGCATTGGTGCACCCAGCTCCCAGATATCCTGACGGGGATCATAAATCTCCAAAATATTGGTTATAACGCCATCTGCCTGCCGGCCCCCGGGAACGTATATTCTCCCACCGATCACTGCTGCGTGAATATCAGCCACCGGAAGAGGTTTTCCTCCCAAAGATTCCCACTCTCGCGCTTGCGGATTATACCGTTCTACCACCCCGGTCACGCCCTCTGTTCCCTCCCCCCCAATCGCATAAATCTGGTTTTCAAACACAGCAACCGCTAATCCACTGCGGCTGGTGGGCATATTCACCCCATCATGCCAGCGTGATAATGAGGCAGCCGCTGGTGGACTTGTCACGACTTCAGGAGGAGGCTCGGAACTGCGGCCGTTGTTAATTGCCAGGAAGACTACAATCAAGATTACTACTGGGATGCCTAGCAGGATCCATCGTCTATCATCAAATTTTTTATCAGAAACCGAGGTTTGCTCCTCAGCTTGGAATGGCATTCCTTCTCGTTCTACGACTTCATCCCGCAGTGTCGTTCCCCCAGTTTCGACCAATCCTTGCCGGACTGCAAACATGGCTGCTTCGGTCCTGGAAGCAACTTCAATTTTGGTAAAGATATTACGCAGATGGACTTTTACCGTATTAGTGCTAATGGTGAGTGCTTGAGCGATTTGTTTGTTGCTCGCTCCGCCAGCCACCAATCGTAAGATTTCAATTTCACGTTCGCTTAGATTGTTGATTTCAGGCATAATTGGTGTGTATAAATGGATTTCTGGGGGTTTCTGACCAGCAACCCAAGTAATCCTTGCACGTTTATTATAACATCCAGGTGTTTCGACTGCTAAGAAACCTTAGAACCAAAGAAAGGAATTCATCAGACAAGTTATCAAACTGGAACGTGAAGATTCCAACAAGCGAATCCATATAATAGGATCCATTCGCATTTGATAAACTGCTTGACACCTCCTATAATGCTGGCTATAATCCAATTAAATCCGCGGGTGTAGTTCAGTGGTAGAACGTCAGCTTCCCAAGCTGAATGTCGTGGGTTCGAGTCCCATCGCCCGCTCTAAAGCATCAATGTTCAGTCCCTTCAATAACACCTCCCGACGACAACCGGGAGGTGTTATTTTCTGATTTCTCCAACTCCCCTGAATTACCCTACTAACTAATTTATCCCTTTCACTGCCTCTCACCCTGAAAATATCCATTCCATACAATTTTGATAGTTTATGCCTGGGCTCCTATAATCACCTAAGCAAAATGCAATGTTTTTCTTAGATTTTCTTTAAAATTTTCTGCTAGAATTTTTACACAACAGATGTCACGCAAGAAATTCCTATCATCGCCTGCTTTGATAGAGAGCTGGACAAGCTGCAAGGATAAATTAGAGATGCTTCATCCAAACTTGCAAAATCGGATTAACTATTTATTTTCATTGGTGAACGATCTTACATTTGACAAACCTGTCCTTGACTCCAAGAAAGTCTATGGATGGGTTTGGGAATGCGATTCACATGGTAACTACCGTTTTTGCAGCCCTGAAGTAATCGACGCCTTGGGAATCCCTCCGGATGAATTCGTCGGGCAGCCTCTTACCGAATTTGCTTTACATGATTCCTCCGCTAAAAATTTGAAACAAGCTCTGACTTCTAAGAGGCACCCATTTGAAATCGATCTGCAGTACCACATGCGGCACCAGGAATCAAAAACAATCAAGTTATATATTATGAGAATGCCATCAAACAATGGGTATCAACCTGGGTGGCGGGGCTTTGCTCAATTGGTGGAAAACGACAGCCCAAATAACAATAAATAATCAAAATCCAATACCAGTATTTTCTCCTCGATATCGAGATCCATCCCCCTAACCCCTAAAATCCAACCCAACTTAACCAGCACTCTACATGCATCGCCACTGATGACTGTTCGGCTTGCCTAAAGCCAATCGTCCAATAATTGTGACATTAATCCACCCTTTCCCCTGCCCAATAACATTATCCTCAATAAGGTTCGTATGTTATACTCGCATTTGTTCTGAGCATAAATAATTATCACCTTCACCCAGGGAGTTATTGTATGAAAGATTTTATCGCTATTGCGGATTATTCACCCCAAAAGCTGCAAGAAATGCTTGACCTGGCAATTTCCCTCAAAAAAGAGTGGCGAGCAGGAGGCAATGAACCATTGTTAAAGAATAAAGTCCTCGCCATGATATTCCAAAAGCCCAGCCTGCGTACACGGGTTTCATTTGATATGGCTATGCGCCACCTTGGGGGTGATGCCCTATACCTCTCCCCCAATGAAATCGGTCTAGGAAAACGCGAGTCGATTGCCGATATTGCCCGGGTACTCTCCGGGTATGTGGATGCCATTATGGCGCGAGTATTTGATCATGATCACATCGTACAGTTAGCAAATTGGTCCGATGTGCCCGTTATAAATGGATTGAGCGACTACAATCACCCCTGCCAGGCAATGGCTGACATACTGACAATACTTGAAAAGTTCAATGCGATCAAAGGCTTAAACATCGCCTATGTTGGTGATGGGAACAATGTCACCGTATCACTTATGCACTTATGTGCAAAACTAGGCGCAAATTTCACTGCTGCCAGTCCAGAAGGATATCAGGTCGATCCAAAAGCAGTAGCTATTGCACAAAATATCTCTGCTGAAACTGGAAGTCAGATAAAATTACTGATTGACCCGCACGAAGCTGTCAAGGATGCCGATGTTATTTATACCGATACATGGACCAGTATGGGACAAGAAGAAGAAGCTCGCCGGCGTGAAAAAGTATTTCCTCCTTATCAGGTGAATGCTCACCTGGTATCAGAAGCCAGCCCGCATGTGATTGTTATGCATTGCTTACCTGCCCATCGTGGACAAGAGATTACTGATGAAGTAGCAGATGGTCCACATTCCGTGCTCTTCCCTCAAGCTCACAATCGCCTTCACGCTCAGAAAGCCATTCTGGTCGATCTACTGGGGAGGAAATAATGTCACCATCAACTGTCACTCAAAACTTTGTCGAACTTGAGGAGCGCTTTGGTGCCCACAACTACCACCCATTAGATGTAATCATCGTTCGCGGTGAAGGAGTGTGGGTGTACGACGTTGATGGCAAGCGTTATCTGGATTGCCTGAGTGCTTACTCTGCCCTTAATCAAGGTCACGTCCACCCAACCATTTTAGAGGCATTAAAATCCCAAGCTGAGAAACTTACGTTGACCTCCCGCGCCTTTCGCAATGACCAGCTGGCGCTCTTCTATAAGGAGCTCTCTGATTTTACCGGCTATGAGATGTCACTACCCATGAACTCCGGTGCAGAAGCAGTGGAGACTGCCATTAAGCTAGCTCGTAAGTGGGCTACTCACATAAAGGGAATCCCAAGCAATTCAGCTGAGATCATCGTTTGTGATGGTAATTTCCACGGGCGCACGGTAACTATCATCTCATTTTCTAGTGAAAGCCTCTACAAGGGCGATTTCGGGCCATTCACTCCTGGGTTCAAATTAGTTGCTTATGGAGATATCGATTCTATTAAGAATGCCATCACCAGTAATACAGCAGCGGTCCTGTTAGAACCAATCCAAGGCGAAGCTGGCGTAATCGTCCCGCCAAAGGGTTACTTACAGGAACTACGTGAAGTCTGCAGTGAGAAGGATATCCTTTTCATCGCCGATGAAATTCAAACCGGTTTGGGGAGGACAGGACGTCTCTTTGCATGCGATCACGAGAACGTTCGTCCTGATATTATGATCTTGGGTAAAGCATTATCCGGTGGGTTCTATCCGGTATCGACAGTCCTGGCAGACAGGTCAATTATGGGTCTGTTCCAACCTGGCGAACATGGCTCAACCTTTGGTGGTAACCCAGTGGCAGCCGCAGTTGCCCGCGCCGCACTTCGGGTTATCAAAGAGGAGAATTTAGTTGAAAATGCAGAAAGAATAGGAAATTATTTCAAAAGCGAGTTAGAAGCCATCTCGGCTGAGGCTGATAATATCGTAAAGGAAGTGCGCGGCAAAGGTCTACTCATCGGAGTGGAATTGAAGCAGGAAGCCGGGGGAGCAAGACGATACTGTGAAGCACTCCAAAAAGAGGGCATCTTGGCTAAGGAGACACATGAAAACGTAATCAGATTTGCCCCTCCCTTGATCATTGACCGATCGACTTTAGATTGGGCTTTACCACGCATCAACAATGTATTGAATTCCAGTTAAATGCTTTTCTTTTACGGGAATTTAAATCTCGCATATTGATAATCAAACGAAGAGGTAACAATATGAACATAGGAATCCCAAAAGAACGCCGCCCCTTTGAGTATCGCGTAGGACTGACACCATCTGGCGTTCAATTACTCGTTGGGCATGGTCATACCTGCTATATCGAGCATGATGCCGGTCTAGGGGCTGGATTCAGCGATCAAGATTACGAGAAAGCTGGAGGACGTTTAGCTTACTCAGCGCATGAGGTTTTCGGAAGAGCAGATTTACTGCTGAAGGTCTCGCGACCACTACAGGAGGAGTTGGAATGGTTGCGACCGGAAACCACTCTCGCTGGTCTCCTTGCTATGGCATCCAGTCGTGAAGAAAGAATCCAAAAGTTGCTAGAGAAGAAAATCACCACAGTTGCATATGAGCAAATTCAACTTCCTGATGGCAGTCGACCAGTCATGCGTCCAATGAGCCAGATAGGCGGCCGGATGGCTGGTCAGGTAGCTGCTTTGATCTTACAAAATAACGCCGGGGGTAAAGGCATCCTGCTAGGAGGTATTGCTGGAGTGCCCGAGGCTGAGGTTGTCATCATCGGAGCAGGCGTGGTAGGTACTTACACTACCGAATCATTTCTCGGATTAGGTGCGCATGTTACAGTTATTGACACCGATCTGAATGCGCTTCAGCGCATTCATGAACATTACCCACAAGTCACAACGATCATATCCAACTCCTACACCCTCCACCGAGCATGCAGTTACGCTGATGTCCTGGTAGGTGCGGTTATGGTCCCCGGAGAGCGATCCCCGATTGTGATCACCCGCGAGATGGTAAAAACCATGAAACCGCGTGCACTTATTATGGATATCAGCATCGATCAGGGTGGGTGCGTGGAAACATCCAGACCAACTACCCATGAGAAACCCACTTTCATCGAAGAAGGGGTGATACACTATTGTGTTCCCAATATGCCCGGAGTGGTTGCACGAACGTCCACACATGCATTGGCTAATTCAGCTTTCCCTTATATTCAGGAAATCGCCAATAAAGGCATTGATACTGCGGTAGCTGAAAATCCTGCATTGGAGTTGTCCATCAATACCCACCGGGGCAGGGTAGTCCACCTTCCCCGCTTCACCCCACACGAACAGGTAGAATAACCTATGGATTGGCATACACTTTACAAATCCCGAATCGTCAGTGCGGAGGAAGCCGCCCGAAAAATTAAATCCGGTGACCGTGTATTTCTAACCGGCAATTGCTCAGTACCTCAAACCATTCTCTCAGCTCTGGTAGATTATGCCCCCCAACTTAATGACGTCGAGATAACTCAGGCATTATCAATCGGCCCTGCTGATTATGTTAGCCCTGAAATGGAAGGTCATTTGCGGGTCAACTCTATGTTTATAAGCGCAAACATCCGCAAAGCTGTTCAGGAGGGACGCGCAGACTTCACTCCAGTCCTTTTATCTGAATTCACATTGCTTTTCAAGCAGGGCTATCTACCTCTCGATATCGCTCTTGTTCACCTATCACCACCGGATAATTATGGATTCTGCAGCTTTGGTGTGGAAGTTGGTCTAACCAAAACCCCAACGGAATCTGCAAGGGTAATTATTGCTGAAATCAATCAGCAAATGCCGCGGACCTTGGGAGATTCCTTCATCCATGTGAGCAAACTAGATTACATCGTACCTGTGGATTACCCGCTCACAGAAATGTCCATGGGGGGCATGGATTCCTCCGACATAACCGAGAAAATTGCACAGTATATCGCTGAATTAATCCCGGATGGTGCGACAATGCAAATGGGTATTGGTGCTATACCTGATGCTGTACTCAATTATTTGTATGAGAAAAAAGATCTGGGTATTCATACGGAACTTTTCTCGGATGGGGTTATCGATCTTGTTGAAGCAGGAGTTTTGACCAATGCCCGCAAGACGTTGCACCCAGGAAAAATCGTGGCCGGTTTCATTATCGGTACTCAACGCCTGTATAAATGGGTAGATGATAATCCATTGATTGAGCTGCATCCCACCGAGTATGTCAACGATCCCTATGTCATTGCTCAAAACGAACGCCAGGTGGCTATCAATTCAGCCATCGAGATCGACCTAACCGGTCAGGTCTGTGCTGACAGCATTGGCCCTAAACTTTATAGCGGGGTCGGTGGTCAGCTGGATTTTGTTTACGGCGCTTCGCGTTCAAAAGACGGCGTTCCAATAATTGCTTTACCCAGTACCGCCAAACAATTCAGTCGAATTGTTCCATTGTTGAAACACGGTGCCGGGGTAGTTACCACGCGTAACCATGTCCGTTATGTGGTCACAGAATATGGTGTTGCAGATTTGTATGGGAAAACAATCCGTCAACGGGCTAATTCCTTGATCAAGATCGCCCACCCCCAATTCCGGGATGAGTTGACCGCTCAAGCGCGTGAATTGAACTACATTTAATTCTTCTTTACCAAGTAAATTTACGGGCATATACAACATAAGCAGACCTGGTCCTGATAAATGTCATCAAAGTTACCAGGTCTGCTTCTTTAGTACAAACAAAATCAAATTCACCCACATCCACTCATCTTAATGTATAATTCAACATCTTTTCTTAGTTGTAATAAATTTAGAACCGGTATTCAGTCAAGGTTATCTGAATCGGACACGGACCAACGCGGAAAAACTTCGAATTTGGCTCTAGTTTGCTCAAGTTTTCCGCGATGATCTAGGGCTGATTCTAAATTCTGCTGATAGGCGATTTTCAGCATTCATTAGGAAACTACATGTTAATATACCTAATCGCTGCCGCATTGGTTTTTGATTTCACC
>JACUUU010000130.1 GCA_014859065.1 Anaerolineales bacterium | reverse complement strand
CGCTCTTCCGATCTAACCTCACCATCATCATCCTGCTCGGTTCGGGGGTCGGCTTTCTACTGGCAAGGTTTATCGGTAAACCCCTGGTCGACCTGCGTGACGCCGCTATCGCCCTCAAACAAGGCGACCTGGCAACCCCCATCACCGTCAACACCCGCCTGCCGGAGATCTCCCTGGTTGCCAGCTCGATGGATGACGCCCGGGTTGCCCTGCGCTACAACCTCCAGGAGCTCAACCTGGAAAAAGAATGGTCCGATGCCCTGCTGGAATCGATCGTCGAAGGCATCATCACCCTGGATAAGAAAGGCCGCATCACTTTCTTCAGCCCCGGAGCTGAACGCATTTCTGGATTGAGCCAGGATAAAGCACTGGGTCGCCACTGTGACGAGGTTTTCGAGATTATCGATGAGAACGTCTCCTTGAGTGAATGGGTAGACACGCCCACCCGCCGGCAGAAAGTCCACCTGGCACGGCCGGATGGTAAGCATACCACCCTCGCTGTCACCGGCGCCAAGCTGCCTCCTCCCTCCGGAAAATCCATGGTCGTGCTGGTTTTGCGGGATACCAGCGACGAGGAAGCTCTGCACGACCTGCTGGTCAATTTCCTCACCAACATCACTCACGAGTTCCGCACTCCCCTTTCCGCCCTGGCAATCTCCATCGAACTGCTGCTCGACCAGCTGCCCGACCTCAGTCAGGAAGAATTGCAGGAACTGCTCCACTCTCACCATATGGGCGTCATCAACCTGCAGACCCTGATCGACAACCTGCTGGAGGGTGCCAGCATCGAAGCCGGGCGCTTCCAGGTATACCCCACCGATTCAGACCTGGCTGACATCATCCGTGAGTCAGCCCACACCATGCAGCCCATCCTGGAAAAGTACCGCCGCCCCTTGCAGGTCGATATCCCCTATGACCTCCCCCCGGTCAAAGCCGACCACCGCCGTACCGTCCAGGTGCTGGTGAATCTGCTCTCCAACGCCGTCAAGTACAGCCCCGATGAAAGCCAGATTTGGATCTCCACCTGCGAAGAAGGCGAATTCGTGCGCGTGCAGGTCGCCGACGAAGGCCCCGGCATCCAGCCGGATGAAGAAGCGGAAATCTTCAAGCGTTTCAAGATACTCGCCTCCTATGCTGAGAAACCGCAGTACGGCATCGGACTGGGTTTGATGGTGGTCAAAGCCATTATTGAAGCCCAGGGTGGTCAGGTTGGTGTGCAGGAACGACCCAACGGCGGCTCGGTTTTTTGGTTTACCGTACCCAAACTGGCGACTGAAGAGGTGGAACAGTGAAGATCCTGGTCGTTGACGATGATCGTGTGCTTGCCGACCTGGTCGATTTCACCCTGCGGCGGGAAGGTTTCCAGGTGATCCAGGCGCACGACGGCCAATCTGCCCTGCGCCGCTGGAAAGAAGAGCAGCCCGACATGCTGATCCTGGATGTCAACCTGCCCCACGCGGTCCCCAAACTGGATGGTTTCGTCATCTGCCAGCGCATCCGTGAAGAAGCTGACACGCCCATTATCCTGTTGACCGTGCGCGAAGAGGAGGACGACATCGTGCGTGGTTTACAGCTGGGTGCCGACGACTACATCTTGAAGCCCTTCCAACCTCGCCAGCTGGTCGCCCGCGTCCAGGCTGTGCTGCGCCGCACCGGTAAGACCACCACTCCCGATTTTCACACCTTCGGCGAACTGACCCTCTACCACGAACGGCACGAGGTGCAGGTCAAGCAGGGAGAGCGCGTCCCCCTCACCTCGCTCGAGAACCGCCTGCTGGCGTACCTGATGCTGCACGCCGGGCACATCCTCTCTTATGAAGACATCATCAACCACATCTGGGGTCCCGGTGGTGGCAACCGTGAGATGCTGCGTCAGCTGGTGCGCCGCCTGCGGGGCAAGATCGAACCCGAACTTTCCCCCTCGGTGTTCATCGAGAACCTCCCTGGTGTGGGTTACGGCCTCTCCCGCTCCGATACTGAAAACTGATCTTCAAGTAATCTATTCAGACGTGGGGTTGAACGCGAAAATATTCCATGATATAATCTTACCAGTAAGAATAGGAGTTAATTATGAGTGAACTGGCAACAACCCGCATGTCATCCAAAGGGCAGATTGTCATCCCTGAAGTTATCCGCAAAAAGATGAACCTTCAACCCGGTGATCAGTTCATCGTGGTGGGCAAAGATGATGTCGTTATTCTAAAAGCTATAACTGCTCCAGACATAACGACCTTCGATAAACTGATCAAGCAGGCGCGTGAACAAGCCAAAATGGTCAACTTAAATCGAAAAGACATTGCAGATGCCGTATCCAAAGCTCGAGGGGGTATGTGAAAGTCATTCTTGATACCAATGTATTCATCTCTGGCTTGTTTTTCAGTGGCCCGCCGTATAAAATCTTAGAAGCATGGCGAGACGGAATAATCGAACTGGTAGCCTCGCCCGAGATTCTGGAGGAGTATTACCGTGTGGGAGAGATACTTGCGCAGGATCATCCTGGCATCGATCTTTCCTCTTGGTTTGAGTATGCTATCCAGAGAGTGGTTATTTTTTCGACAAACCCTTTTATTGAACCGATCTGCGATGATCCCGACGACGACAAGTTCTTAACCTGTGCATTAGCCAGTGAGTGCAAAATAATTGTTAGTGGGGACAAACATTTATTGAGGGTCTCAGGATTTGAAAGCATTGAAATCGTGAGACCGAGAGAATTCTTTGAAAAATATCTAACCTGATCGATAGTTTCAACGTTTACAATTTAATACCTCTTGTGATCTTGGCTCAATAAATTGATCCCCCTATTTATCACCAGAATATAACCACCCCATCACTAGCCCGTTACACCGCTCAAGTAAACTCATTTCGAATAGGATCGCATCTTTATGTTCGTTTTTAAGCAGATTTCTCTCGAACACAATTTTATGATCCGGAATCCTTCTCTACCTTTTTAATATCCTCTCCGGAAGGGAGGTCTTATGTCAATAGTCCTTGAACATCTGACCAAACGCTACGACGGTCACCCGGTAGTCAACAACGTCTCCCTGGAGATCAAAGACGGTGAGTTCTTCGTCCTGCTTGGCTCCAGCGGCAGCGGCAAGACCACCATCCTCAACCTGATCGCCGGGCTGACCGGGCTCGACCAGGGGCGCATCCTGCTCCACGGGCGTGATGTGACCCACATCCCCACCCAGCAGCGCAAGGTCGGCTTCGTCTTCCAAAATTACGCCCTTTTCCAGCACATGACCGTCGCCGAGAACATCGAATTCGGCTTGACCATTCACAAAGTGCCCAAAGCCAAACGGCAGGCACGCAAGGACGAACTGCTCGACCTGGTCGGTTTGTCAGGGTTGGGTGAGCGCATGCCGCGGCAGCTCTCCGGCGGTCAGCAGCAGCGCGTCGCCCTGGCGCGCGCCCTGGCTTTCGAGCCTGATGTGCTCCTGCTGGATGAGCCCCTGGGTGCCCTGGATGCCAAGATCCGCCACGGGCTGCGCCGCTCCCTCAAAGGTGTGCAGCGTAAGTTGGGCATCGCCTCTATCCTGGTCACCCACGACCAGGAGGAAGCCTTCGACCTGGCTGACCGCATCGGCGTGATGAGCTTCGGCCGCCTGCTGGAAGTAGGTACACCCGAAGACCTCTACCAGAACCCCCAGTCCGAATTTGTCGCTTCCTTTCTGGGGGTTGCCAACCTGCTAGTAGGCAAACGCACCAACGGGAAGGTGAACATCGGCGATTTAGAATTTCAAGCCTCCACAGAAACTTCTCCCCAAGAACGTTCTCAACGAGTACAGGTGCTTTTCCGCCCTGAAGACGCCGCCCTGGCAGCCTCTAAAGATGAATTGGACCACAACGTGCTCGGTTTGGCGACGGTTGAAGAAGTCGGATATGGCGGCTCGGTCGAGACTCTACGCCTGCGCCTGCCCCCTATCCCAGGGGTGCGCAGCATCTCCCCACCAGTCCCCTATGGCAGCGAGACCATCCTGATCGATGCCACCCGCAACCCGGATGAAGCCAGCCGCTTCCCCTTACACCCTGGAGATCAAGCTTGGGTTGGTGTGCGCCGCATCCACACACTGGCGCACCCCGGTCTCAGTTTCCTCATCCCCACCGATGGCTCGATGCGCACCCAGGGAGCGATCTCCTTAGGGGGTCAGATCGCCCAGCAGGCACATGCTCGCGTCACCCTGGTAGGCTACGGCAAGGATGAAGGCTCGCTCGAGGCGCCGCTTCAGGAAGCTCGCAAGCGGCTGGGCGGCGGACTGGCAGCCGTGCAAACCTTGAAGCTGACCGACAGCCTGCTGCCTGCGGTGCGCAAAACCCTCGAACGCCAGGCGCACGATGTCATCGTGCTCAGCTATGACCCCAACCAGGACAATTTTGTATCCGAGCGCATCCTCGAATCAGGCGACCATCACCTGCTGCTGGTGCCAGCTCCTCAGGTAGTTCCCAACCAGATATTAGCTCCAGTCGCTGCGGGTGAACCCGGCAAGGAAGATATCCTACTGGCTGGGCGCCTATCCCGCCATCTGGGTGCAGAAATTACCCTGATGACGGTGATCCCCGATCATCAAGACCAACCTGATTACCGCTCCAGGATCGAACGCTATCTGAAAAGGGGCGTCACCACCTTAGAAACATTGGAAGTACCGGCAAAATATATGATTCTCACCGGCAGTGTGGAGGACACGATCAGCAAAGAGCTGCGGGATGGTAATTTCGACCTGTTAATCCTGGGAGCTCCCCTGGCAGACAGGCGTGGACAGATATCATTCAGCGGTCTTATTGGCCAGATCCTGAAAACGAACACCACCTGCGCCACATTGATCGTACGCTCGAATTACATCGGCAGCCGGCTTTCACTACTCGACGAAGTTGAGATTGCACATTCGTTGCAGGAGGTTAGATAAATGCATACCTTTCTCAGCACAATCACTGATATCAGGCGAGTTGCGAGGTTCACCAGCATCCTGATCCTGGCAGCCTTGTTGGTCGCGTGCACTGGCGGCTCTGGAGGCGTCGATTCTTCCAAAAGGATCGTCTTAGCGGCGTACACCACCCCCCGTGAGGCTTACCGAGAGATCATCCCCTTATTCACCGCTCACTGGAAAGAACTGACTGGAGAGGAGGTCGTTTTCGAAGAATCCTACCTCGGCTCAGGAGCGCAGTCGCGCGCCATCGTAGAGGGCTTCGAGGCTGATATCGCCGCCCTGTCCCTGGCAGGTGACATCACCCGCATTCAGAGAGCTGGCTTGATCACCCACGATTGGACTACTGCGCCTTTCAACGGCATGGTCAGCACCTCGATCGTCTCCTTTGCCGTGCGGCAGGGCAACCCCGAAAACATCCAGGACTGGCACGACCTGGCAAGACCAGGCCTCAATGTGCTCACCCCCAACCCCCGCACCAGCGGCGGTGCAATGTGGAACGTGATGGGGCTTTATGGTGCTGCCAAACGTGGTTACGTCGAAGGATACCCAGCCAACGACGATCAGGCGGCTCAGGATTTCTTGCTGGCGGTGCTCAAGAACGTCAGCGTGATGGACGGCACTGCGCGCGAGAGCATCACCAATTTTGAGAAAGGGGTTGGCAATGTCGCCATCACCTACGAGAACGAAATCCTGGTTGGTCACCAGGCTGGTCAGACATACGATCTGGTGATCCCGCGCTCGACCCTGCTGATCGAAAACCCCATCGCCGTTATCGATGTGAACGTGGATAAACACGGCAACCGGGAACTGGTAGAGGCATTCGTCGAGTTTCTCTTCACCCATGAAATCCAGGAGATCTTCGCCAGACACGGTTTACGCTCCCCCGATCCACAGGTTGCCCAGGCGACTGTTGACATGTACCCCCCGGTTGAAGACCTGTTCACCATAGAATATTTCGGCGGTTGGAGCGCGGTGATGGAAGACCACTTCAGTGATGACGGCATCTACACCCAGGTCGTGCAGCGCTGGCAAGGAGCCAGTCCGTGAACGAAACTACTTTGACCAGCCCACTGCCTAGTGGACCAGCGCGTCCCTGGGGACGCTGGGGGGTGCGTTCGATCGCACTGACCTACCTGACCGTGCTCCTGATCGTCCCCATCCTGGTGATCTTCCAGGACGGCTTGCGTGAAGGTTTATCCGGGTTATGGTACCAGATTACCCTGCCAACCGCTCAGCACGCCCTTAAATTGACCCTATGGACCTCAGCGGTGATGACCCTGATCAACACGATCATGGGTACCCTGACTGCATACGTGATGGTCAGGTACACATTCCCCGGCAAGACGCTGCTCAACGCCATCATAGACCTCCCGTTGGCAATCCCCACCCTGGTCACGGGTGTCATGCTGGTGGTCATGTTTGGTCCCCAGCAGGCAGTGGGCGCCTGGTTGAACGACCAGTTCGGTTGGAGGATCATCTTCGCTCCCCCGGGCATCATCCTGGCTCTGCTGTTCATCACCTTTCCCTTCATCGTGCGTGCTGTCCAACCGGTCTTGATCGAGATGGATCGCGTCCAGGAGGATGCAGCCTCGACTCTGGGTGCCAACAGCTGGTCGATCTTCTGGAAGGTCATTCGCCCTTACCTGATGTTGCCCATCACTGGCGGCGCCTTTTTGAGCTTCGCCCGTGCGATCGGCGAATTCGGCGCTATCATCATCGTGGCCGGGAATATCCCCATGTACTCTCAGACTGCGGCAGTTTACGTCTTCGGGCAGGTCGAATCGGAGAACCGCTTGGGTGCCAGCGCGGTTTCTATCGTGATGATGGCGATCTCTTTCAGCATGATCATGCTGGTCGATTTCTTACAGCGTAAATCTAAGCGGGGTGGTTGACTATGGATGCAACCAGTTTGTTGCCGCTAACCAAGAAAACTGCCCTACACAAGCCGGTTAATAAGCCGGTAGGGGTTGGCACGATCTGGGTGCGGCGGATTTTGATCCTGATCGTGGTTGCCTATGTCGGCGGCTTGATTCTAGGGCCGATCATCACTTTGATCTTCAGCGCTTTTGGGGATGGTGTCGGAGAAGTGGTGACCGCCCTCACCCGACCCCAGGTGCTCGCGTCCTTCTGGATGACTTTGTGGATCGCTCTGGTGGTGATCGCTGTGCACGCCTTTTTCGGCACGGTGGTCTCATGGGTGTTGGTGCGTGACCGCTTCGCCGGCCGCGGCATCCTGAACGGCTTGATCGACATCCCCTTTGCCGTATCTCCGGTGGTGGTGGGCTATATGCTGCTGCTGCTTTTCGGCAGGAACGGGATTTTCGCGCCCGTGCTGCAGGCATTGGATTTCCGCATCGCCTTTGCGGTCCCAGGTATGATCCTGGCAACCCTGTTCGTCACCATGCCGTTCATGATTCGCGAGCTGGTGCCTGTGTTGGAGCAGTTCGGGGTAGATCAGGAAAAAGCTGCCGCCACCCTGGGTGCCAGCAGCATGCAGACCTTCTGGCGGGTGACGCTGCCGGCTTTACGCCCGGGTTTGATCTACGGGCTTACCTTGACATTCGCGCGTGCGCTGGGTGAGTTTGGCGCGGTGCTGGTCATCGGCGGGGGCATCATCGGCAGGACCGAGACCCTGACCGTGTACATCTTCCGCGCTTTAGATGACAGGCAGTACATTGGCGCTTACAGCGCCGGCTTGCTGCTGGGCTTGTTCTCGGTAATCCTGGTGCTGGGGACTGATTGGTGGAGGAGGAGGTTGGAAGGGTAAAGGTTTATATCTTGACATCAAGCATTATCCACAACATCTTCTAAAGTTGCAATCAATGCTGGTATATCCTGTTTTATAGTTTGCCAAAGAATGTCCAGGTTGATATCAAAATACGCATGAACTAACCTGTTACGCATAGAAACAATATCTACCCAAGGGATATTTGGGGTCAGTTCACGTCCACTATCTGAAACCTGGTTGGCCGCTTCACTAATGATCTCAATCAGTTTGACCAAAGATAACATCAACATAATATCATTATCTAGATCGGAGCGATTCCTACCTGTACTTATCCCGATTGCCTTGCGAGCTGCATCGGCATATGACGTAAACGGATGAGATCATGTTCGTGCATAAAGAACTTTTGCTTCTCTTATAACCTGATCACGAAAATAGCGACTTAGATCTTCTGGTGTGCGAAGGTCAACCTTGCGCCCCCCGAACAATTCGGACAGATCGCGTTCAATGCGAGCAACCCCAAACAGACCCGGGATGTGGCTGCGGTCAAACTCAACCAACACATCGATATCACTATCAGCTCGAAGTTCAGAACGTAATGCTGAGCCGAAAATCGAAAGTCGGCGGATATGCCTTTCCTGGCAAAATGAATCAATCTCTTCCTTAGAAACAGAAACTTGAATGTTCACAGCATTGTCTCCGTTATCATAGTCCACTATCACTCAAGTAAATTATGCAACATACAAACCTGATTATAGTATATGAGTCAAGGAAATACGTATCAAAATTCTCAAACTTAACCAAGCGTACACGAGTGTTGCTTTACGTGATTCAATTTGCCGGATGTGGTTTAAAGAGAGTATGACTTAATTAGCTATTCGCCTGCTCCCACCCCCAAAAATGTCGTCCTGAGGAGCGCTCTTCGCGACGAAGGACCTCTGTGGCGATCATTGCTTCAGCGCCTTTGCCGGCAGTTCGATTAACCTGCAATGGTAATAACTCCCATGCTTCTAATAAACCTTTACCCTCCCCCTCAAACCACTCTTCACTCAAACCTAACCACTCAAAGATCAAATGACCTTCACCATGCGGTGGTGTCCACCAAATCCCCCTATGGCTTTCAAACGCTTAGCCTCGATCGTCTCGACAACCTCATATCCCCGCCGCTCGTAGAGACTCCTGGCGCGGTGATTGCCCAGGTCCACGCTCAATGCGCATGTGCGCAGCCTCAGGCGTTTCGCTTTTCTCTCTAAGAAATCCAACAATGCCGTGCCAATGCACTGACCCTGCCAGCTGGGCGCCACACTGAGCGTATTGATGAAATAGTCACCTACCCTGGCTTCACGTATCTCAGCCAGGGGCAGCGAACGGCGCACAAACCGCCCAAACTCCAAACTGCCGTAGATTTTCCACAGCTGCAGTGCCATCGAGAACCCCAAGCGCCCCAGCATCTTGCCCGGGTAGCTGACCGCCACCCCAACCACCTGCCCCTCAGTTCTCACCACATCGGTGAACTGGAACGAGAAGCGGTTTCCCCGCCGGATGAAGAGCTGCTGCAGCACTCGCAGCCCCTTCTGGGGATTGCCGCCCCCGAACAATCTGTCCGCCAGCGCCGTCATCGTGTTGGCGATCAGCGGGGCGCTGGTCTGGTAATCTGCCTGGCAAGCCGGTAGGATGGAAGACAGGTTATCTTTATGCATTTTGTGTTGTCGGAAGTACCATAAGCCAGGTTTCCAACCTGACATCGAACTTTTACTCGCTAAACACGAGCCCTTCAATCTTGTACACCTGTTAGCGGTGGCTCAAAATCTTCTGGTAAGAACTTTCCTTGTTCCAGACGTTTTTGCCGCTGCTCTTCATA
>JACUUU010000129.1 GCA_014859065.1 Anaerolineales bacterium | reverse complement strand
CAACCTCCTTTGGAATTGCCTTTCGAACCTGACAAGGTTTGGAGATATACCGGTGGTCCTCACGGTGGTTGGGGGAATGGTTCGGCATGGGCAGCGTTAGATTTTGCTCCTCCAGGTGAGCCGCTTGGCTGCGTGCAGAGCGATGAATGGGTTGTGGCTGTAGCGGATGGATTGATCGTACGTTCTGAAGACGGGCATGTTATTCAGGATCTATCGGGGGATGGTTACGAGCAGACAGGCTGGATTGTGTTTTACCTGCACATCGAAACCCGTCACCGGGTAGAAGCTGGAGTGTTCTTGCAGGCTGGAGAACGGGTTGGACATCCATCTTGCGAAGGGGGGTATTCCACCGGAACTCACGTGCACATCGCCCGGCGTTACAATGGCGAGTGGATATCTGCAGACGGAGATCTTCCCTTTGTCATGGAAGGATGGGTGCCCGGCAGTTATGGCAGACCTTATTACGGCTATTTGATTCGTGAAGGTCAATTAATTGAGGCTAAAACTGGCCTCCACCCTGAAAATGCTATTCAACGTGATTGATCGAACAAATCAATAGCCAGCGCAATCGCCCCCAATCCACCTGAGCGTCCTTTCAGACCTGGAGGGACGATATATTCCTGGATATTATGCAAAATGATCGGAGATTGGATGTAGTTATTGAGCAGGTGTTGGACTCTGCGGCGAACCATCGAGAGAAGGTGGTCTTGTTTCATTACTCCACCGCCAAGGACAATCCGTTTCGGCGATAAAGCGCAGATCAAATTGACTAATGCCAGGGCGAGATAGTCAGCTTCCAGTTCCCAGGCGGGGTGACCGTCAGGGAGGGATTTGGCTGGTTGCCCCCAGCGTTTTTCGAGCGCTTTGCCTGAAGCCAGCCCTTCGAGGCAGTCTTTGTGGTAAGGGCATATACCCTCAAAGGGGTCTACGTTCCGATCGTGAGGGATGCGAATATGGCCAACCTCGGGGTGAACCAGTCCATGCATGGGTTTGCCATGATAAATTCCCCCTGCTCCAATGCCAGTACCGATGGTGATGTAGATCATAGGATCTAATCCCTGGGCTGCCCCCCAACGATGCTCTCCCAACGCAGCTGCATTGACATCGGTGTCAACTGCAACTGGAATTTTTAGGGCTGCAGCAAGAATGCCGGTAATATCAGTTTGATTCCAGCCCGCCTTAGGTGTGGTGGTTATAAAACCAAAAGTGGGTGACTTTGGGTCGAGGTCCATGGGTCCAAATGTCCCGATTCCTAAGGCTTTCAGTGGATAATCCTGCCTGTTCTCGACAAAAAAGTCCACCGTTTTCCTCAACGTCTCATCCGGATCGGTGGTTGGAAAGCGCGTCTCTGCCAGAATATTGTCTGGTCCTGTGGCCACCATGCACACAAACTTGGTGCCACCGGATTCAACCGCTCCGAAGATATTCATCAACACACTCCTGAATTATTTCCGGCATAAATGCCGTGATTTAATGGTTGGCGCGATGATAAATGCCTGATCATCCTCAGCGCATCACCCTGACCGAATTATCCGTTTTTAACACACTAGGTCTCTAACCCCCGGGCTAGCATTTCTTGAGGCAGCAAGCTGGTGTAGATGAATTTGTGAACTGGGGTGTCGAGTCCACATTTTGATGCAAACCGCACGATTGCGCCATTCTGCGAACCCAATTCAGAAGGTCGACCTGCCATGATATCGCGTTGCATGGAGGCGGTAGTCCCTTCAGGAAGGTTATCGATAAAATTCATGGTTTTTTCCACGATGTCCGCCGGTGAGTTAACCTCATAAGCAGCCGCTAAAGAGGCAACTTCCTCCATAGCCTGTCGGAGCATTTGTCTGGTTTCGGGCAGATGGCGAATGGTACCTATGGGTACCCGCATCACTGCACCAATGCCGCTAATAGAAGCAATGAAGAGGAATTTCTCCCACATGGCAGCCTGGATGTCTTCCGGGATCTCTGCCCACACTTCTGCATCCTCAAATACAGATCTCAACCTTTCCGCTCGCTGACTGGGTTGGCCATCCAATTCACCTAATGCGATGTGAGGTTCAATGCCGGCATGGACAATATGACCAGGCTCGGTGATATAACTCATGATATGGCACAATCCTCCCAAGACATGCTGTCTGCCAAGAGCGTCAACTAACTGCTCTGGGGCTTCGACTCCATTAAGTAGAGGAACTACATACGTGTCAGCACCAACCATAGGCTGCATCGCTTTAGCTGCCTCTTCAACTTGCCAGGCTTTTACGCAGACAAGGATCACATCCACTTGCCCAACAGCGGATGGATTGTCACTAGCCTGTACCGGGTCTATGATGAAATCACCTTTGATGCTATCGACCTTCAATCCTCTTTGGAGCATCGCTTTTAAGTGCTCACCACGGGCAATAAATACCACATCTTCACCCGCTTTTGCGAGCTTTCCACCAAAATACCCACCTATACCACCGGACCCGAACACTGCAATCCGCATTGCAACCTCCCATAATTTAATGATTTCGAGTACTGGCCAAAGATTTCGGATACCTGTCAGATCTCTAGAGATCTGGACACTCTTCTCAGTATCAACCGGCCCTGAAAAGACGGATGAAAGCTGACTAGACGGAATATGAACCCTAAATAAGTATCCTTGACAAGTTGATCATTTATGATTATATCCTAATGAACGGATGTGGTCCCTGCCTCTTTTCTAAGGTAACGGTGCAGATTCGAATATTCACCACCCTCTGAAAATAGTGTAGAATAAACCATATCCAGCCTGCCTGTAACCAGACAGAAAAGGAAATGTCATGAGTGAAAAATCAGCACAAAACGTAATTGAGTCATACCGAAAGAAGAGGCAGAAAAGCTTACCTTTTTTCCTGGGTGGTTTAGCTATATTGTTAATTGCAGCGGGAGTCATTGTTTTGGTTGTTTGGTTGACGGGCGAGAACAGACCGGCTATCTCGTTTTTCGCCACAGAAACACCCACTCCAACAAACACTGCAACCGCCACACCTACTCCTACAAGCACCAACACCGCAACCAGTACCCCAACAGCTTCTGCCACACCTACCGAGACCAGTACTCCAACACCTGCCGGACCCTTTGCCTATACAGTGCAGGAAAATGATAATCTGACAGACATTGCAGAGAGGTTTGGTGTAGATCTGCTTGTGTTGTTGGAACTCAACAGGCTAACTCATAACAGTCTTATTTTCGTGGGAGATGAAATCTGGATACCACCACCGGGTTTGGAACTAAGCACCCCAACACCTTTGCCAGAGGGTATGACTGGTGTGATCGAATATACGATAGCCAGGGACGACAGCTTGGAGGATATCGCTGCTCGCTTCAACAGTACGGTAGAAGCTATCCTGCAAGAAAATGATGAAATAGATAATGCCAATGAAATCTTTGTGGGGCAGGTTATCCGCATCCCTGTCAACATCGTGACGCCTGTGCCAACCAGAACCCCGATCCCATCCCCGGTCATTGGCGAGATTACCGAAACACCGGAGAATACAGAAACACCATAAGCAGATAGGTTAATATTAGGGAAAGAGGCTGTCATAAATGGGAACAGCCTCTTTTTACATCCCCGCTTAAAGCCATTTCGAGCTGGATCAAATTGCGAGTTAGATATGGTTGGTAGTCATTAGTCGTATGGAGATGTTAATTCAGGAGAGAACTGTCGAATCAAACGATTACAGGTCGATATTCTTGCACGAGAATGATCAGTTTTTGATATAATGAAAATGATTATCATTTTCAAATAATTTGCTATGAAATTATCAACCTCTTTCCCCATTCAAGATTGGTATTCCAAGCTACAAAATCACGGCTACCGGTTGACCGAGACGCGCCGGGCAGTGGTTGAGACCATAGCAAATAGCGATCGGGTGCTTGACCCCAACCAGATTTTCGCTATATCTCGAGAACACTGTGCGTCATTGGGTTTGGTAACCGTTTACCGCACTCTGGCTAAATTAGAACAACTATCTCTGATCCAAAGGGTTCACCAACCTGACGGATGCAGCGCATACTTCCCAGTTGTTGATGGCCACCAGCATATGGTGATCTGCCAGGATTGTGGTCGGGTGGAATATTTCACCGGTGATACCCTGGAAAGCTTAATGAAGCGGGTTGGCATGGAGAGCGGCTACCAGATACACGACCATTGGCTGCAGCTCTTGGGGAAATGTGGTTTCTGTCAGGAAAATTCGAGGTAAAGAAAATTACCTTTTGGAGCGCTTACTATGTTTTTTCGTTGGGTTATGAATTTTAACCTTTCAACCTTTTCATTTGTTGCTCTCGCCTTGTTTTTGGCTGCATGTCAGCCGGTAAACTCCTCCTCAGTTGATGAAGTAAGACCGCTGAAAGTTGTGGTCACAACCACTATCATCGGGGATGTGGTGGGACAAATAGGGGCTGATGCCATCGACCTTACTGTGCTGCTATCCCCAGGTGCAGACCCTCACATTTTTGAGCCCACACCACGGGATATTGCCGCTATCTCTCAAGCTGATGTCGTGTTTATCAACGGCCTGGGGTTGGAAGAATTTCTCGAGAGGTTTCTCGAGGAAAACATCGAGAAGGGAAGGTTAGTGACCTTATCGGACGGAATTCAACCTCGGGGGTATGGAGAGTCGTATGCGCTTTCTCATGCTGAAGATGAAGACGAGCAGGGACATGAAGACGATCATGGAGATGCTGACGATCACGAGCATGGAGAATTTGACCCGCATGTCTGGTTTGATGTGGACAATGTCATCCTTTGGACTTATAACATCGAGCAAAAATTGAGTGAATTGGATGCTCATAATGCCAGCTTATTTGCTGAGAACGCTCGACTTTACCGTCAGAGGTTAGAAGATCTGGATGCATGGATAGTGGAGCAAGTTAACCAGATTCCGATGGAAGACCGCAAGCTGGTGAGTGATCATGCATCTTTTGGTTGTTTTGCAGGCAGATACGGCTTCCAGCAGCTGGCAACGGTTATCCCCAATGTGAGCACTTCTGCTGCCCCATCAGCTCAAGATGTTGCCAGAATAATGGACATCATCAATGAAACCGGTGCCAAAGCCATTTTTGTGGGGACAACGGTTAACCCCGATTTATCCAGGAGGATCGCGGAAGACACTGGTATCCGTCTGGGGATGCTCTACACCGGCTCCCTGTCTGAGCCTGGAGGTCCTGCGGATAGTTATATCGATATGATGAGATACAATGTGGATTTGATAGTCTCTGCTTTGAAATAAGACCATTGATCGAAGCTCGTTTTGCGTGGGAATGCTGTCGGGCACATGGCCTTACTTACTTACCAAGTTTGGGAAACCTGATGAAAATATTCACACGATTTAGGAAATCAAAAATCCTACCTATCCCGACCAGACATCAACCTGATTCTCCGATCCTGGAAGTCTCAGGATTAAATGTGCGTTACAACGGGCGGGCCGCTCTCGAGAATATCTCTTTTGAGCTGGAAGAAGGGGCTCGAGTAGCGGTAGTTGGGCCAAATGGGGCTGGGAAGAGTACGCTTTTCAAGGTGATTGCCGGAATCATGCCACCAGCCTCGGGTTATGTCAAAGTGGCTGGCGCTGGACCTGGGGGACATATTTGTATTGCTTATCTTCCCCAACGCAGTCAGGTAGACTGGGATTTCCCGGTAAGCGTGGCGGATGTGGTCATGATGGGAAGAATTGGCAAGCTGGGACCTTTGCGTTTTCCTTCTGTGAATGATTGGGAGTTGGTTCACCAGTCTTTGCATGAAGTTGGATTGGAAGAGCTGGCTTCCTGGCAGATCGGAGAGCTCTCGGGTGGGCAGCAGCAGCGCATGTTTATCGCCCGGGCGCTGGCTCAAGAGGCGGAATTGATTTTGATGGACGAACCATTCACTGGGTTGGATTTGACCTCGCAGGAGGGGATCATCCAAATCCTGGATGAATTGCGTAAGCATGGGGTCACCTTGCTGCTGGCGACGCACGATCTCAAGATGGCTGGTGAGCGTTTCGATCGGGTGATGCTGCTCAACCGGCGTCTGCTCGGGTTTGGGGAACCTCACCAGGTCTTCACTGCAGAAAGGCTTATCACCGCTTATGGCGTGCATTTACGCTTGGTCGATGTTGGCGAACGGGTGCTGGCGCTCAGCGATACCTGTTGTGATGAGGGTTTCATTGTACAGGATCATGAGAAGGGGAGCGGAGGATGATCCTGGATTGGTTGTTGAGTCCCTTGGATTACCCTTTCATGGTGCGCGGGTTGATCGCTGCGCTTCTGGTTGGGGTGGTGTGTGCTACGGTAGGCACCTATGTTGTCTTACGAGGGATGGCTTTCTTCGGGGATGCTTTAGCTCATGCTATCCTGCCTGGGTTGGCGGTGGGTTACCTTGTTGGCGGGGGAGCCAGAGAACCGCTGTTCTGGTGGGGATTGTTGGCGGCTGTATTGACCTCGATGGGAATTGGCTGGGTGAGTAAAGGAGCAAGAATCAAGGAAGACACTGCCATCGGGATCCTGTTTGCAGGGATGTTTGCACTGGGGATCGCCTTGATCTCAACAGCACGAAGTTATACGGTGGACCTGACACACTTCCTGTTCGGAAATGTGCTGGGGGTCTCATCTGGAGATCTGCGTCTGATGGCCATTTTTGGGGGTTTGATCGTACTTATGATCCTGGCTTTCTATAAAGAATTCCTGGTATTGTCATTTGACCCAACCCTGGCTTCGACGCTACGCATTCCGGCGCGTTTCTTCGAGTACCTGCTTTTGGTGCTCATTGCGGTAGCGATCGTGGTTTCCCTGCAGATCGTGGGTGTCGCCCTGATGGTGGCGATGTTGATCACCCCGGCTGCTTCTGCTTACCTGCTGACACACCGCCTGCCGATCATGATGGCTCTAGCTGCCCTTTTTGGGTCTCTTTCCGGGGTTGTAGGGTTGTACCTGTCCTATTACCTGAATGTGGCTTCAGGAGCTGCGATCGTGCTGACCTGCACTGCCTTTTTTGGGGCAGCCTGGGCGCTGCGCGGCATCTTGACTCATATCCGTCAAGGCCGGGCAGAACAGCGTTCAGCAGCTGCCTGAGCGCTCACTGTCTCAAAAATATTAGGATTGAAACGCAAACCGCGCTTTTATGGGAACCCGAACCTGAACTTCCAGGTAGCCTCTTCGAGTTGGGTTAAGTCTGAATACATACCAAACACATGAAACCAGGTAGTGCCTGGTTTGAACGGGTAAGGGTCTCCATTCTCAAATTCGAGAATCATGATCGAATCCATTATTGGATGCTTCCAAACCAGTTCGTAGATGAGTCCGTCTCGAAAGGCATAAGCTTTGCCTTCTCCGATCAGATCGATGGTGATGATCTCTGAAGGTTCCCGGCGCAAATACTCGTGGGGGATATAAAGGACCACGAGGTTGTCGAAGGCAAGCTGTTCATCGGTCAGGCGATCTAGAAGCGGCTCAAACTCCTCTTCCTGTCCGTCAGTCAATGAGACGCTGTCCTGGAATCGCAGGTAGCGACCAGTCTCGGGGTCATATTCCCACAGGTTGTAGCTACCTCGGGAGAAGCGCATTATCACTGTCTCTGCAGTGAGACCGCTATCAGGGGTTTGCATTTGGAAAAACATGCCGTCCAGGTCCTGGGCGACATCATCCACCCCTCGATTGACCATATTTTCGTGCACCTCCCGGGTGCCAGCCAGGAGGAAGTTGTTGCCTGTTGGGTCATAACGGCAGAGCGGGACTGCGATGGTGGCTGGACATTCGGTGGTTGGTCCACGATCTCTAGCCAGACGGTCACCAAAGTTGGAGTTGCGCAAGGTGATATCGATGTTGCCATCAGCGCCGCTGTATGCGAAGATGCTCTTATACATACGTACCAGGGGACCGTCAGGCATGCGCGCGGAGCGGATCGGGCCAACCAGGGGAGCATCTTGAGAGAGAAAGATGGTATGAAAACGGGTCATGCCGTTGTTCTGGTAGTATTCGTAGATGATGTCGGCAAAGGAGAGACCCCAAGGTGGCCGGTAGTTATCTCGCGGAACGATGTTGACCTTGACTGCCAGGGGGCGGCGTTGCAACACTTCAGGGTCGGGAACTTCCAAACCGGTTAGTGGGTTTACATTATCCGGGAAGTTGACTGGGCCGTAGCCTTCCAGTGGGTAGGACAGTGTGGGGGTTGGGCTGGGAGCCTGAGTGGCAGTAGGCGTGGGAGTCTCAGACGGATCAGGCAAGGTAGCTGACGACTCAGGTGTATAAGTCGAAGTAGGGAGTGGGTTTTCGTCGACCTGTCCAGAGTCAGGTAACTGTGGGTCGGCGCTGCAAGCTGCCAACCACAAACCCAATAATATGGTAAACATCCACCGCTTGAAATTCATGCTGTCTCCATTCACTGACGTTAAAACTCGATCATACTGCACAGCATCAATTTTGCCAATGGTTTTATTAATGTATCTTTATGTTCTAATCTTTGGATTACAGGGTGGCGAATAAATCGACCAGATTGCCATCCGGATCGCAGACCACAGCGTAGCGCTGCCCCCAGAAGGCATCCCAGGGAGGTTTAAATCCCTGGTATCCAGCTTCGATCAGGTTGTGGTAGAAGCTGTCAACATCGTCTGGGGTGTCACACAGGAATGCCAGCCCGATACGGTGACCCTGAGGTTCAGGCCATTCCTCATAAATTGATTCCATCAATTCACGCGTATCCCAGGCAATACGAAAGCCTGTGGGCAGGGTCACTTCGACGTGCGGCTCGGTGTCCGCTGCGGAGGGGATTTCCAGCCCCAGCTGGCGGTAGAAGGCTAGCGAAGCGGCCATGTCTTTAACCACTATACCAATTAAATCCAGTTTTGCCATAACTTACTCCTCGGTTTGTGAGTGTTCGGATAAGAATTGATTGCCGTCATAACCAGGAAAACACCATCATTTGGAGATCTTCGAGAGAGATCGACGGATCTCTGCTAAGACAGCGTTGTCTTCTTCTGCTTGCTCAGTTTGGGTAAGGATCTGGTGACCTGCAGGTGTGCCGATTTCACCCAGCGCCCAGGCACAATGGGTGCGAACCAGCGGCTCCGCATCGGTGAGAAGCGCTCGGGATAAGACGGGGGTAGAGGTTGGATTCCCAAGGTTGCCAATTGCGACAGCAACGTTGCGCAGATAACCACGCCTCTTGGTCCTTTTCAGCGGGCTGCCTTTGAATTTGCGGTTGAACTGCTCTGGGGTCAGCGTGAGCTCCTGGTGCAGGTCAGGGAAGGGGATAGTGGGGCGGGGGGCAAAGCGTTCGTCGACCGGTGTGGTGCGGCTGACTGGTTGGGCGGCGAAGCGGATATTCCAGGGGCATACCTGCTGGCACAGGTCGCAGCCGAAGACCCAATTTCCAAGCGCAGGACGCAGGTCATGAGGGATGGCGGTTTTCAATTCGATGGTCAGGTAGGAGATACAGCGGCTGGCATCGATGGTGCGATCAGAGAGGATGCATTGGGTGGGGCAAGCCTCCAGACAGCGCTGGCAGGTGCCGCAGTGATCGGATTTGAAGGGGATGTCGGGGGTTAATTCCAAA
>JACUUU010000461.1 GCA_014859065.1 Anaerolineales bacterium | reverse complement strand
ACGAATTCGCACATGCCTGGACTGCTGATCGATTTGGCGACAACACCCCTCGGGCAAATGGGAGGCTGACACTAAACCCAGTTTCCCACCTGGATCCGATCGGCTCGTTGATGCTGCTGCTCGTCGGTTTTGGCTGGGCAAAACCGGTACCGGTCAATCCATATGCTTTGGGTAGACGTTCATCTGCTGCGTTGATGTGGGTTTCGTTGGCTGGTCCATTAAGCAATTTCATTATGGCAGCTTTAGCTTCAGTGGCATTCCGCCTTGGATTTGTCTCTTTATTTGCTGCTTTCGTCAACCCCGGAACGGTATTCCCTACCCTTGATAAATTGTTTTATGAATTTATCTTCATCAATCTGCTCTTGATGTTATTCAACTTGATTCCTTTAGCACCTCTAGATGGGGATAAAATTGCGGATTACTTTTTACCCCCATCCTGGTCACGATTTATGGAAACGATTCGTCCTTATGGTCCGATGATACTGATGGCTCTATTGTTCTTAGGGCCGATGATGGGTTTGCCGATTATCAGGTGGATTATCGTCCCACCGATGAATGCGTTATTTCAACTTTTGGTGGGATGAAACTGGCTCGAATTCTCTATCGCGCACACCAATTCTGGCAAGCTTTGGTGAAAAAGCCAACTAAAAGTGACCTGGAATTTGTAGAGTCGTTGTTAACACCATCAGAGTATTTACTTTTTCGGCGAATGCATTGGAGTGAACAAGCCCATGGACTTCGCGTCTTACGATCATTGTTAGATAGAGGTGAGCATCACCCGGATTTGTTGAAAGCAGCCTTGCTCCATGATGTGGGTAAGAGCTGTTTTCCTTTACGCCTTTGGGAGCGTGTCGTGATTGTAGTTGCAAAAGCAGTCGTCCCCGGAAGGGTTATTCGTTGGGGCGCATCTCCAATGCTCGAAAACCAAGCACCCGCAGATTGGCGGCGAGGGTTTATAATCTCAGAACAACATCCAGGTTGGGGTGCTCGGATGGCGGCGGAAGCGGGCATGTCTCCACTGGCGATAGCTTTGATCCGCTACCATCAAAATGGCATGTCAGATGTTGGGAAATTCTCCCATTCTTTGGATCGACACCTGCTGCATGTTCTGCAGGCAGCAGATGAAGAAAGTTGAGGAACCAACATGCCCGCTCAGATAACCATTATTGGCTTAGGTCAAATTGGCACCTCCATCGGCTTAGCCCTGGCTGAACACAAGGAATTAACCTCCCGTGTAGGTCACGACAGTGATATGCGCATTGCCCGCCAGGCTGAAAAGATGGGCGCTGTGGATAAAATTGTAGCTAATCTCCCCTCAGCTGTGCGAAAAGCTGATCTAGTGATCCTCTCCTTACCCATGAACCAGATAAGAGATGCGTTGGAGGTGATATCGCAAGATTTAAAGGAAGGAGCTGTTGTGATGGATACAGCTCCAGTCAAAGAAATTATTGCCCAATGGTCAGCTGAAATCCTCCCTGATAAACGCAGTTATGTTGGTTTGACACCAGTTATTAATCCGGTGTATCTGCACCAAGTTGATTCGGGCGTTGATGCTGCCAGGGCAGACCTTTTCCATGGTGGGTTGATGGCTATTGCTTCATCAACTGGGACGTCATCG
>JACUUU010000128.1 GCA_014859065.1 Anaerolineales bacterium | reverse complement strand
CCCACGTTGTTCTTATGTGATGGACATCTGTCGGATTGAAGAACCGCCTTTCGAAACTACCGATGGGGGTGACCAGCTGGCAGCCTGTTGGCTTTACGACGAGGTTGTTATGGGTCAGGAGAAAAGCCGTGCTTGAATCAGGCAAAGAAATCGAGGACAAGAGATCACTTGGCCTTGGTGCTCTCGAGGCAAAGGAATTGGTGCGCGCCGAGAACCTGGTAAAGCATTTCCCTGTGCAGAGCGGTTTCCTCGCCAGCCTGCTCAATCGAGGGCACATCCCTTCTGTAAAAGCGGTGGATGATATTAGCTTTTCCATCGAAAAAGGGGAGGTATTCGGCTTGGCAGGGGAGAGTGGTTCTGGGAAATCCACGGTTGGACGGTTAGTTCTGCGTCTGTACGAACCCACTGCCGGGCATGTATTCTTCGATGGCATCAACCTAAACAGCTTGTCATCTGAAGAGATGCGCCGTCTGCGCTCCCGCATGCAGGTTGTTTTCCAGGATCCACTGGCTTCGCTCAATCCGCGCATGACCATCGGACAAGCAATCGAGCATCCTGCTCGTATTCATATGCCCGAGCTATCCGCTGAAGAACGGCGTGTGCGGGTGCTCGAAATGCTCGAGGCGGTGCATATCATCCCGCCAAAGGCTTTCTACGATCTGTATCCCCACCAGATCTCAGGCGGGCAACGGCAGCGGATCGTGCTAGCACGCGCATTGGTGACACGCCCCGATTTGATTGTTGCCGATGAACCCATTGCTATGGCAGATGTGTCAGTGCGAGCACTGTTGCTTGACTTGATGATGGATCTCAAGGATGAATTCGATCTAACCTATCTATTCATTACTCACGATCTGGCAACCGCCAAGTATGTATGCGATCGCATCGCCATCATGTATTTAGGGAAATTTTGCGAGGTTGGTCCCCTGAACGAGGTTTACAAGAACTCGGGACATCCGTATACACACGCTTTGCTGGAGGCTGTTCCGGTACCTGATCCACAGCATCGCCACACCGAAGCGATGCCTAGCGGGGAGATTCCCAGTGCCATCAATCCACCTCCTGGATGCCGTTTCCACCCACGCTGCCCGATCGCGCGCCCAAACTGTGCGGTCGATATACCCCATATGCGTGAGCTGCGGCCCCAACATAGCATCGCCTGTCATTACGCAGAAGATCTACTGAAGTAATTTCTCCTCCAATCAAGATAATGTGCATCAAGCCTGACATACACATGCCTGAGAGTGAATTTTACGACCTCTCAGGATGTTACGACTACTCAAAATAAGAGCTCAAATAAATGCGCTTGTAGTCAAAGCTGTAATAGCATATAATGGATAATAAGGTTCACTTGGTCGATTCAGTAGTATTGTGTTTCCTGTTTCTGCCAGACTGTTTGAAAGATCGACATCTGCAGAAGCAGAGATACTCGGCAAGGGATACCTCCTCGGTTTTCTTTTGCAAGAGAAGTGAAGATTGCAAGTCAGATGGACATGCAACTGGTTTGTGGACCGCCTGAGCGGTATTTATGCCCGTTTCTGCAGCAAGAAAGCGCTCGCTGCATGAAACTAATTTCACATTCCAGATCTTCCCATTCCGCCAGACAGGGGGTTAAAATGATATACCGGTTTGAAAAAAGGAGGTGTCACTGCCTCATCCGTTGAAGATGAACCCTATATAACTATTCCCAGCACAATTGTATCGGTTTCCAGGTAACAACAAGGTGCGCCGTTTTCACTATCAAAGTTGGAGTCACTGCATCTGACATATGCTCATCAATAATGATTCTTCACCAACACACCGATCTCCCTGCAAAAGTACATATCAAGAGGTGAAGTAAGCGACAAATGACCACCACTAAACCTGGCTCAGAATTATATCCAATGATGAAATGTCTGTAGACTACCATGTTTGAGGAGGTCTGATATGGTAATCGGGAAATCGATTAGCAGGACTTTATTCATTCTTGTGCTCATTTCCAGCCTGAGCAATCTCAGTTGGGCGCCTGGCCCGCACCAACAAACAGGACCAGCACTCTCTTTGCTGGAAGAGCAAACTTCTGGCTATATCCTTGAGGTGGAGCCCTTAGCAGATGTTGAGTTCTGCACCGACTCGGTGACCAGTGACGCCGGTAACGCACTGGACGAATGCCAGGGAACGACCTTTACAATGGGTGGCGAAACCTGGGCACTAAGCGTGTACTACACGCTCGATACAGATGCTGACAACGACTGGATCAGCAGCGACGCCCAGGCAGTATCGGTTGTGGGTTGGATGCAGGACGCCTATGAAGCCTATTTCAGCCAGAACGGAAAGACCTACGGCGCTAGCGTTTGTGGTCGTCACATCCGTGCCAAATTGATGGATTCAACCAAATGGAACGGTATCGCCTATTGGCCCAATAACTGCTTTATTGGGCTGCGTGCAGAAGTAATCCGCAACAACAGTGGACGATATGTCACCATGCATGAGATGCGTCACAAGGGATTCCAGTTCACCTACCCCAACTGTCTGAGCGACTGGAAACCGGACTACTCGACTGGCACAGTCCACTACATCGTCGAAGGTGATGCAGACTATGGTCCCACCACCGTGGGTGACTTTGGGAGAATGAACTCGGGCTACGATCCTAACAAGAGCCTTAAGAAGCACGGTTACAACAATTTATTCACCCCTTACTATTCGGAACATGTGGACCTTTATGCCGGTCCCTGGGGATCACCAGGTGATCCTGATTACCTTGCTGGTGGCATGGTTGCCCATTGGGATCGATGCGAGTCGGTTGGGGATATCCACGTTGTACGAGATGTGGTTCAGGCATTCACCCCCTACAGCATGGAGCAGTTCTTCCTAAACTTCTTTGCCACTCTTTACCTCTACACGTATGCAGATCCAGTAACACAGCCAGAACTCTATTTTTTTGAGACGGATGCCCCTGGAATAAACCTCACCTACTCACCACCACTTGAAGCCAGCGTACCGCTGTCCACAGGATCTACGAGCTGGACATCAGAGAGTACCCCGGATACCTGGGCAGGGAAGTATTATGAAATCACCCCGCAGGCAGGGTGTGAGTACATCATGCTTGAGGGAAGCGGGTCGGACACAATGGGCTGGGCTTTCATGGCTGCCAATACCAGCACACCCAAGGCTGAATACAGCGGCTGGGTAGGAAGTGAGTTCAGCCGAGTTTTCGCCGCTCACGGTGTACACGATAAGATTGGGATTGCAGCGGTGGCTTTCGGTCACAACCGCACATACGACCTGACAGCTACCTGTGTTGACCCTCAGATCGAAATCAAACGCCCGCTTAAACCAAACTTTGTTGCCAACGTCGGTGACCCGCTGAGCCCCGTGGGTTTCATGGCTTACCTCAAAGTGACCGATGGAGCAAGCACTCCCGTCACCGGCATTCCTGCCGACTGGTTTGTCCTTGATGCCGAGGGTGATGCGGTAATAACCAACACAGTCTCCGAGATCACCAAAGGCCATTACTTTGGCGTTTTCCTGCCGCCAAACAAACCGGTGGGCACGAATTTTGTGGATCTGCAGGCATGTCTGGGAAGTTCGGGTATTTGCACCACCAATAATGAGGCGCTGCACTATATCCCGCCTGGAAATATGGATATGGTTCTCTTGCATGACGCCTCGGGTTCCATGAGCTATATTGATGTGCCCGGCGATTTCTCGCGTCTTGAGCAGGCGAAACATGCCGCTGAGCTGTTAGTGATGCTTGCGCAGACCGGAGATTACTACGGGATCATGGACTTCTCTGCCCGCGATATTGATCGCCCAGGAGAGACTTGTCCACCCGGCTGTGTACATGACATCAAAGTGATTTACCCTAAAACCGAGATCACCAATCCCAGCACTCAGATTCCAGCCATGCGGGCTGCCATCACCGGTATGACAGCCAGAGAGTGGACAAACTTAGGCGAAGGGTTGCGGGAAGCTCATATTATGCTGCTGGGAGCACCTTTTAACGACAATAATAAGGTAATCACGCTCCTATCCGATGGTGAAGAAAACGTCACGCCAAAGTACGATGATGTGGCAAATGACATGGAGGTGGAGATCAACACCATGGGGTTTAGTGGTGACGCGCCCAATGACTTGCTGGCGCGCATCGCTGATGAGAACGGTGGCAATTTCCTTTATGTGCCTACCTCCCCTGGCAGCACGCTGGTAAACCCAGACGAAAACCAATTTGGTCTAGCGGTAGCATCAATCTTGACCGAGCTGATCGATCAGGGTATCTCCGAAGCCCAGGCTCTCCAGTTTGTTAACTTGATGTCTCCAGCTTCGACTTATTTGCCTGGAGGCTTGGGCTTACGTGAAGCTTATGACTACCGCCAGGCAGAGGCGATCGATGCTTCCCGCATTTCTTATCAATCCTACCTTGAGGTACCCCTGGGAGAATGGCGGTATCAGAGTGCCAATGTCAGCGCTGCCGACAACATGCTCAATATGGTCTCAAGCAGCACGGAAGCCGACTATGGTGGAAGCTGTGGTTGGCTGCGTGATGTTGATGTGCTCCCCGCCGGCTCAGGTCCTCGTGACTGGATCTCCATCTCCCCGCCCAATACAATCCCACCAAATTGGGATGTGCGCAACAGCCCCTATCATGACGTCCTTTACGTCAGCGACCCCGAACCAGGAGAGTGGCAGATTCGCACGCGCATGCGCTTTATTCTCTGTCTGCAGAGTTCAGACCTTCAGGATGAACCAGGCTTGCCAGCGCAGCTTGAAGGTAACTTCCTCCAGGCAGGTAAGGTGCTATCTACAATCAAGGTTGATGGTCAGATCTTATTGGAGAACAACCAGGGCCGGGTCGGTGATCCTGTTCCCCTGCTAGGAACAGTCCTGACCAGGGCTGGTGCTGCACCCGGTGCGCTGGTTCTGGCTCTTGTAGAAAGACCTGGAGGGGACTCTCACGTGTTATGGCTGCGAGATAATGGTCAATTTGGTGATGGCGCTGTTGCTGATGGCATCTATGGAAATACCTACACCAAAGCAGTAATTGGAGGTGCCTACAATGTCACTATCGGCGCCATCGGACCTGACCCCTTCAATCCAGATCAATTGCTCGTTCGGTTTTGGAAAGGTTCCTTCTATATGGAAGGGATAGGGCCAAAGGATGATTTGGACGACGACCGCATCCCTGACTGGTGGGAGCGGCAGTATCCCTGCATGGATCCCGAAAAGTTCGATGCCAACGTAGACTACGATCAGGATGGGTTAACCAACTGGCAAGAGTGGTTGAACGGTACAGATCCCTGTAACCCAGACACTGATGGTGGCGGTGAATTGGATGGCAGTGAGGTTACCGGAGGGCGAAATCCTCATTGGCACGGTGATGACTTAGTACCGCCAATCGAGAACTGGTTCGCTCGCCCCCTGAACCAGGCAATCTTGATCCGCTGGAGCAAGCCAAACGACTACACCCGCATGCTTATCTCGATCAGGTTCCCCGATGGGAACTCTGAGACCCACGATGGCGGCACTTCTGGAACGTTCATCATACCTTTGCCGAACAATATTGTCTACGCAGTCACCCTTCGAGGGCAGACGCCCGATGGTATGGGTGCGCCGACTAAACCGATACTTGTAGAGCCTAGAATCGATCCTGATCCCCCATTCGGCGATATCCTGATCAACTACGGTGTCGATACCACAACATCGCGCAATGTAGAGCTTCTGGTGGTTGCCAGCGATGAACCCGTCGAGGGACCAATTTCACTCCTGGGTGGTGCTTTGAACGTGCCCGCAGCGATCAACAACGCCGTGAGCGGCGAAGTCGAAATGCGATTTCGCAATGAGATAACGGGAGCATGGTCGGAATGGCAGCCGTACACCAAATTCGTGCCGTGGACGCTATCTCACCATTGCCGCTCTGGTACAGTTTGCACCGTATACGGGCAGTTCCGTGACGCGGCAATGAATGAAAGCGTGCTCGTGGCTGACTCCATCAATCTGGTCGGTGGTGAGCTTTTCTTGCCATTGGTGTTAGCCCGGCCGTGAGTAGATTAAGTTTGGTTTGGGCAAGTCATCAAGACCATCTAACTGTAATTGTGATCTGGTGACGGACTTAGCTTGAACTATTAGCATGCACAATGGGGGCGATGCTGGACATCGCCCCCACTGATAAAATGAAAACATGCCGGTTCTCATCCCGTATCGCTAAGGGGGGTTTAATTAAGCGGCAGGACCCGCCTCCACCAACAAACCCCCAACAATTTTCTCATATCTCGAAAGACCGTGCCCAAGCAATGGTGCCTCGACCAATTTTGTGTCAAATCATCAGCAGCCTTAGACAAATGTCTGGATTTTAATGAATGGATGCTGTTGTCAAAGCTGCTGCGGAAGAAGTCCAAATAGTTTCAGACTCTGGCTGCACCCCAAACAAGATGTGCCTGATGCGAGCCTTTTCGAGGTGCGAGCCATTCGCTTCAATAAAATCTACAGCTCTAATAACCTCCATGATACCCTCACAAATCTGCTAAATTCTTGCGTCCAAACTCCATTGCCTGTTTTTCGAGGAAGCGTTTCATCATAGGCTTAGGATTTCTATCGGTCCCACAGTTCGCCTTTGCTGGTAGGAAACGGAGAGGATCTCCATTTATTAACCCCCAATAATTTACGCCAGTAATTGAAAGTCACTACTGAAAGCATTCTTTCCCCATGTTCGCTCAAGAAGGTTTGGACCCTGGCTTTGCCGTAAATTCTGAATAACCAGCGTAGCTCATCCCAGTCACCAAATTCAAGGGTGCGTTGGATAATTAGAATAGCATCCTTCTCAAGGTTCAAGCTGCTTGGGTCGTATTCTTGGAAATGAGGCCACAATCTTTTTGGGATGTGGTCAGTGATATCACTTTTAGTCATAATTGGTAAAATTTGGTGGTTTAACCAACCTTTTGTAATAGTTTTTGTCAACTCAGGCGGTCTTCTGAAAGTATATCATACACATCAAGGATATAGCTCGTCCTGGTTATTTGCTGGACAAAGGTAACATTTGATTTTCTATCGTTAATATAACTGACTATACGCTTCGCTCTAAATATTCTTTTATAGCCTCTAACCGCTCACGCAGCCGGCGACCCAAAACCAGGCGGATCAGGGGGTTAAAAACCCTTAGCACCCCCTGATAATGGAGCCCCTGTTTCTGGATCAGCCTGGTACCCTGTCCTTCACTCACGAACTGGTAAGCCAGGTGACCCCTCATCCCCGCCCCCCAGAAATCCTCCTCCAGGTGCTCATGCGCTTCGAAGCGCGTGATTTCAGACAGGATCTCCCCCCGATAAAAGGGCAGCATCTGCACCACTTCGCGGTAGCAGGTGCCCACTCCTGCCTCCCCGGGTGCCGTTTTCTCCAGCAGCAGTACTGGCGACCCCTTTTCTTGGGGATGCTTGTCCTTGTCCCTCAAAAACGCAAAAACCTCGGCTGGCGGTCGATCGATGGAGATGGAGAGTTCAAAATACATATCTATGGCGTCCTTGCGCAGCGAAACCCGACCTGAGGGTCAGAACTGCTGTGTGACGAGTTGCGCGCCGAACACCGGCTCGCATTCTGTACCCAGTTTTCGTTTCCAGTTGGATCGTACCACGAGCTGCCGCGCACACAATGGTTCCAGGGTGGTCCCAGACCAATGGGATTGCTTGTGGACATCTCTGAGTAATCGCTCCAATTGTACCAATCGAACACCCACTCTGATGCGTTGCCAGCCAGGTCCATGACACCATAGGGACTGGCATCATCCAGGTAGGATCCTACCGGTCGCAATCCTGGTTCACCAACACCTGCCTGAGTTACCGGCAGGTATTGCCAGGCAGCCTGCCAGCCATCTTCAGTTCCCAACGGAAATCGTTGCAGCAATGTTGGGGGAAACAGAGCAACGTTTCCTCGATTATTTTGCCATATATCCCCCCAAGGGTAGACACGACCATCCGTCCCCCGGCAGGCTTTCTCCCATTCAGCCTCAGTCGGCAGACGTTTCCCGACCCAAGCGCAGTAAGCGTTGGCAGTATCCCAGCTCACTCCAACTACCGGGTAGTCAGCCTGCCCGGGTGGATAACCGTTACCAGGCCAATATGGCGGTGGGTTATCCCCCGTTGCCAGCAGGTAACGCTGGAACTGGATATTGGTGACTTCAAAGCGGTCGATCTCGAAAGCGTCCAGGTAGATAGGTCGCTGCGGAACTTCATCCTCACGCCCGTGGTTGCTACCCATCAGGAAATCACCAGCCGCGATACGAACAACACTGCGGTCGAGGACTTCTGCCAACCCTGGGTCATCCGATAAGGCCATCTGCCGGATTGGCTGGATTTGTTCCTCGTAAAGCCTGAGGTGGCGAACCCGCATCCATATCCACCAACCGCCAATTCCTATCGCCAGCAACCCGGTCAACAGGATAACAACCCTTAATGGATCTACCCTTTTAAACATCGTCTGTGGCCTGCTTGAATTCTAATCCGAGATACCTATTATAAATCTGTTATTCAGTTGTATTTCGAAATTGATAACTCTATTGTGAACCTAAGGGTAGCAGTTGAAGAGTACACGCTGCCTGTACCTCAGCAAGAGCTCAGTGCTATGGTTACAATGCGGCTGGCTGCATTAAAAACCAACAGCATCAATTGACAGATGAAGCGTTTGACCACATGAGGGCATAAATAACGACCCACAATACATCAACTACATACTCTCCTACTCGCCCTACGACAACCTGCGGCCAACAGATTACCCTGACCTGTTACTCACTACCGGTCTCAATGACTCGATGGTGGCATTCTGGAAGCCAGCTAAATTTGCTGCCCTCTTTCGAGAGCTGAAGACCTGTGACAACCTGGTGCTGCTGCATACTGAATTTGGCTCCGGTCACAGCGGTGCCTCGGGTCGCTATAAAGCCCTTGAAGAAGTCGCCCTGATCTATGCTTTCTTGATAGACCACCTTGGGAAATAATAACGCACTTGTGCCGGTCACCAACCAGTCTGCCAAAAGATTCGAAACACGCGACAACGAATCCATATAATTTGCTCGTTACGGCTTCAGACTGCCTCTATTCAATTGCCCAACCGATGAGGCTGGTGAGGTCTTGCTATTTCTACATTACTGCCTACTACAGGGTACAATGAATACTTTCAGGATAAATTCACTGCTTGCCTGGTATGCATTAAAGGTATGAGCGTTTGTTTTAGGGATTAGGAAGAGGAGGCAAATGATATGGATGAGACAAAGCACCAGAATCGTATCAGAAAATAATGTCAGCGCATCATGGCTTCTTTTTTCAATTCAATCGGCATCTTTTCGATGGCGTATCTCAACGCGGTGCGTGGCATTACACCTTTGTGTTCCATTACGAAATTAAAGACCTGCTCCTGGTGAGCCTGGCTGGCTGCTTTTAGCATCCAACCATAACCTTTTTGAACTAAATCATCCTGATCAAGAAGTAAGATGCCGGCAATTTCCAGTATGTCATCTAAGAAATTCCCTTTTCTTGCAGGGATGATCAGCGAAACCGCCGACCCCCGTCTCATCCAGCGGTTTTCCGATCGAGCCCACTCCTTCAATTCCGCCACCTTATGCGGGTACATTTCCAGATAT
>JACUUU010000127.1 GCA_014859065.1 Anaerolineales bacterium | reverse complement strand
TCCCCAACACGAGCTCGGTAAAGAACAAATGAAAGCCGGTGGAGGGCTGTTGTCATTCATCGTGCCAGGTGGGATGGGGGCAGCCGCAAAGGTGATGAACAGCTTGAAGCTGGTAGTGCACGCAGTCACTTTCGGAACCAGCCGGACAACCTGCATGCACCCACGCACGATCACACACGAGCACATGACCGCAGAGGAACGTCAGGTAGCTGGGGTTGATGATGGTCTAATTCGCTTATCTGTGGGTTTGGAAGACCCCCATGACATTATTGCCGATCTCGAGCAGGCGCTAAGTCGTATATAGGGAGGGTTGATGAATTATGCTCAACGTGTCCGGGGTCTAACAGCTGAGGGTGCATATTACATGCTGGCGCGTGCCCAAGAGATGGAAAAGGCCGGACGGGAAATCATCCACCTGGAGATTGGTGAACCCGATTTCGCCACACCGGAGCATATCAGCCAGGCGGGAAAGAGAGCTATCTCAACCGGGAAAACGCGCTACAACCCGCCATCTGGGATTGGGGAGCTGCGCGATGTTATCGCAGGAGAAGCCGGGCGTCTGCGAGGGACAATTTTCAAGCCGGAGCAGATTCTTGTGGGTCCCGGGGCAAAACCGGCTTTATTTTTTCCAACCCTGGCGCTGGTCGATCCGGGCGATGAGGTCATCTACCCCGATCCAGGTTTTCCAACTTACCAGGCGATGATTGAAGTGGCTGGTGGAATTTCAATCGCAGCCCCGCTCAAAGAAGAGATGGGGTTCTCTTTTGATTTGGACACTTTTGATCGGTTAGTGAATGAGCGCACCCGCTTGATTATCCTCAATTCTCCAGGGAATCCCACTGGTGGGGTAATGCCGCTGGAGGTATTGGAGCATATTGCTGAAATCGCAATTGCTAATGATATCTGGGTGATCTCGGATGAGGTCTATTCGCAGCTCATCTACGAAAAATCTGCACCCAGTATTGCGGTCCTGCCCGGGATGTCTGATCGCACTGTGATTTGCGATGGTTTCTCGAAGACTTACGCTATGACAGGTTGGCGATTGGGGTTTGGGATCATGCCGGAGGAGTTGGCGGAACGGGTAACCTTGCTTTTAACTCACTCTATTGGCTGCACAGCCAGTTTTACCCAATACGCTGGAATCGAAGCGATCACTGGTCCTCAAGAACATGTGACAGAGATGGTGGGGGAATATCGTCAGCGCCGTGATCTGATCGTAGATTTGCTTAACCATATACCTGGCGTAGTGTGCCAGTTGCCGCAAGGCGCATTTTATGCCTTTCCTAATGTAACCGCTTTTAGACAGACCTCCTCCTGGCTGGCGGATTATCTGCTGGAGGAGGCTGGTGTAGCGCTGCTGCCAGGGACTGCTTTTGGACCGAATGGAGAAGGTTATCTGCGAATTTGTTTTGCAAACTCAATGGAGAATCTGACGCGAGCTGGCGAGCGTATTTCAACCGCTCTGAACCGGTTGAGTGTTTCATAGAGGTGATCTTCCCTCTCTTGGAAATTTTACTCGCCAGTGGAGAAAATCGTCAATCGGAGCAGTCAGTTGTGTGCGATCGTTTTGACGGTCAATCACGGTTTTGGTCTACTGCATCCTGTTGCCGAATCAAGCCAAACAATTGCCCATCAGGGGTGGTGACCAGGGCACTGTCGATCCAGCGATTCTGCTTGAAATAGGCACGCACCTCTTCAAGGGGTGTATCTAGGCGGTAGGTCTGTGGGTCCGGTTCCATGGCTTCTTCTGCGCTCCATGCTGGATTAGCTTTTTCGAAGGCGTTGGTCCGCAGCAATCCCAGGACAATGTCCTGGTCATTGACCACTACGCACACGTTCCAGCCGTCTTGTCGCACCCGATCGCGGATCTCACCCACTCGCTCGACCCGCTTACAGGTGGGTATTTCCATGTCAGCTAAATCGCCAGCACCAGGTGATTGAGCCTGCGCGCCCTCTGCAGGGAAACCATATGCCAGCCAATCCGCTTTCCCGGCTGTGTAACGATAAACCTGGGTGAACCCCAGGGAGACTAACCGCCAGGCAGCCCTGGCGCTGCGATCATCTTGATAGTCACGCCCGTATACAATAACTGGCTGATCCCATTTTAGACGGTCTGCCAGGGTGCGTCCGAATTGGGATAATGGGACGCTCAGCGCTCCTGCTATATGTACCTGGTCGAACTCTTCTCGAGGAAGGACATCCACCAGCTGGGCTCCCCGCCGAACCAATGTGCGGACACCATCACGGCTGATTTCTTTAGGCACTACCTCTGTCATATGCTCTCTCCTACATTGAGTTATTGGTGGACAGCAATAGATTAATCAGGGCATATCCCACATGAATGCTGGCATGTGCGATCATGGCTGCTATCCAATCAGGATAAGATCGAAGAAATGGTTGAATAGTTGGACAACGCTAATCAAGGTTATGATGAGCAAACCAACGAACAAGCCAACAAAGCCCCATTGACGTTTATGGGCAAAATATCCCAAGCTGTTGATGACTGTATAGAGCAGCATTCCTGCACCCATTAATGAAAGGGGGTATCCAACCAAGCTTTTTCCCAGCACGGCTAACCCAGCCATGATCAGGATGAGCGCGGTTGATAATTCAGCAATCAAGTGCAAGATTATTTTCAGGGGTTCATCCTTTAATTCTGGGACTTGCCGGGTGATTAGGGAGAATACCCATTGTGCAATCATGCCAACGCCAACTATGACGAAAAAGACTGCTATGAGTGTCATTATTGCCTCCATTTTTACTGAAACTTGTTATTGCCAAGATAAATATACTACTAATAGTGGTTGGCGACACTGGACAGGTGGATGGTAATTTATTAACCACCTGATCAGTTTATTACTAACATCATTAGCTATCTACGAAGCAACCAAAGGATGCGATCGTAAGAAATCAGGTAATGTAGCAGGGTGATAATGCCAAATGTTAATGCCCAGGATTTTTGTTGTGCAAAGAATAATCCTAAGGTGGCTGAAGTAAAGAAAGCCATCTCTAAAGCCAACCGCAACGCACCGGGCACAGGAACAGGCGCATTTCCAGGATCACCTGGAACTCTGAAGACCCCCCACAAGATAGCGGCAATCAATGGAATGGCAATGGTTAAAAGGATGCGCATCAAACCCTGTTGTTGCGTCCACCCCCAATATCCCAGGGAAAATAAAGCCGCAAGCTCCAGGAAGAAGCGTAAACCAAGGTTGAGGGGGTGGTTTGCCATTGGTTATTACTGCCCGGCAACATGCAAGAACCCGGCTAACATTTCGTTGATGCGTTCGTGTTTTTCATGTTGAACCCAGTGCGTGGAATCCGCGAACAATTCCAAACGACCATTTTCACAAAGATCGAGGCTGTCTTGTGCCAAACTCTCAATCAGGGCAATGTCTTGTGCACCCCAAATAATCAAAGTTGGGATATGGATGCGTACATCCTGTGGGAAGATAGGTGGGTAGCGGAAGTTAGCACGATACCAATTGAGCATGGCAGTCATAGCGCCGGTCTGCCACCATGCCTCGCGATAATATTCTAAATCTTCTTCAGTAAAAGCTTCAGGGTTACTGGTCTTTAACAAAGTCCTGACCAGCAATTCAAAGTCGTTATTCTTAATCCAGGCTTCTGGGAAGCGGGGGATTTGGAAAAACAAGCCGTAAGAACTGCTGATGATTTGCCGGGGGTTACGCTGCAGTGTCTGTCTCATGACGGAGGGGTGAGGGGAATTTAGAATGGCGAGGTTCCTCAACCGGTTGGGGTGCTGCATGGCTACCCCCCAGGCGACGATACCACCCCAATCATGCCCAACCAACGAGACCCTCTGTTGACCAGCGGTCTCGATTATGCTCAGGATGTCAGCAATCAGATGCTCGAGGCGGTACGGTTCGACACCGGATGGTTTATCGCTCAGGTTGTAGCCGCGTTGGTCGGGAATTATCAGCCGGAAACCAGCTTTCGCCAGGGGTGCGATTTGTTTTCGCCACCCGCGCCAAAACTCCGGGAAACCATGCAGCAAAATGACCACCGGACCATCTTCAGGGCCACTTTGAATGGTGTGAAGGCGGATGTCGTTGGTCTGGATATATTTCTGTTCTACATCTGGTAATGGCTGTGTCAAATTTCCTCCTGTCAATAAAAATTATAAACCTTGTCTGTTGGTTGCGGTTTTCACGTGGAAACGCAAATCTGAGATTGGTACTGTTTTGATGGTTTCTAATATTTCGGCAATAATGGCTTCAAAATTTAACTTATCCTCCAATTGTTGAACTCGTTCTATGGAGGTCTCAAGAGATGGGTGAGGAGAGAGCAGGGAGCAGCAATCTTTATAGGGCATGTTTGCTTCTTTGAATAAGCCAATCTGCTGCACCAACCTCATGATATCTTTCTTGTCACTCCCTATGAGGGGACGAAATATCGGGATAGAAACTGAATCGTCCACTGCGACGATGTTCTCCAGCGTCTGAGAAGCCACCTGCCCTAAACTGTCACCAAGGACGATTGCCTGGTAACCGTTTTTCTCAGCCAGACCTTGAGCGACCCGAGCCATCAGGCGGCGAAAAACTACCAGTTCATACCTGGCATCTGACCGGTCGATATCCAACATCCTCATTTCGAAAGGAGTGTAACTTGCCAGGTATAAGTACTTTGATAAGGTGGTGGTTGCCAGGTTGGATGCAATTGCTGCGATGGGGGACTCCAGCACCGGAAGGTGGGTTGGGAATACATGAAAGTGGAGAAAATCCACTTCAGCACCCCGCTTTGCCATATTGAATGAGGCGGCAATCGAGTCAAGCCCACCTGATAACAAAGAAAGAACCTTACCGGAAGTGTGCACTGGCAGCCCTCCAGGTCCGGCAATTTTCTCAGTATAGATGAAAGCGTTATCTGTAGAGGCAGTAACGAAAATTGTGATTTCTGGATGGTTCAAGTCAACCCTGGCACCGCAGGTTGTGCGGACAGCTTCGCCTAATTGCTGTTCGATCTCAACCGAGGTAAAGGGTAGCTTTTTGTCAGCGCGTTGGGCACGGATAGCAAAGGTTTTGCTTTCATCCAGTGTCTTTAATGCTATCTCAGTCCCGGTCTGAACGACCGCCTCCATGGTGCTTGGGCAGCTATAGGTGGGAGCAAACCATGCTACTCCAAACACTTTTTTCAGTTTCTTCAGCATGTGCTCTGTTTCGTTATCCCGAACACGCACGATAAACTGGTGGTGACGGTGTTTTACTGCTCCAGGTGGAATGCCAAGGATGTGGATGATGTTGTTCTTGAGCTGGCGGATGAAGATATGCCGGTTTGAACCCTTGAGGGCAATTTCTGCATACCTCACGATTATTTTTGTCATACTGGTTATTATATTTGATCCTGATTGAGTTGGCTGATATTTGTTCTGGGTTGAATGATAGGTTGGGGAAAAAATACGGATTGGGACCCTTAAATCCTGATGCCTTTGCTTATTCTAAGGCATTGCCCCAGAATCCCAGGGTAAGCGATCAACCCCTGTGGTTGAACTTCTTAGGCGATGGCTTCCCTTACCATGGTTGCATCTACTGTTCCCGGTAGAGATTTAGTTGGATTTCTTCTACCGACCTCAGCCAGGCCTGCCAGTAATGGAAGCTGCCTGAGCCACGAGAACCATCTGATCCATGTCGCTTTCCCGGCCGCGTGCTTGCGCTTGCATAAAGGCTTCAGCAGTCATAGAGGCTTGCAGGTCAGGCAGACGCCTTTCTATCAGCTCACGATAAGGTGAAGGGGTCCTTGGGTGTGTCTGTACGAGGGTGAGCAGTTCAACCGCTCTTCCCAACTGGTTTTGCAATGCCAGTAGATTTCCAACTCCGGCCAGAGCATAAAGTTGAAGAGGGATATGCTGGATGTCCTGTGCGAGATTCAATGCGTCCAAGAAATGCGCTGTGGCTTGCTCCAGTTCGCCGAGTTCGAGCAGTGCAAACCCGATGCGGCAGTGTGATGCGCCAATGCCCCAGACATGTCCGATCTCCGAAAACTTTTCCAGCCCTTCGCTCCCCAATTGAACAGCTTCACTGTAGTTCCCCTCACCATATGCAGTCGCGCTCAACCTGCTGATGGTGTAACCCTCTCCAGCCCGATCTCCAAAGTGGGATAGTAATTCTCCAGCTTCCCGGTGATATTGGCGAGCTAAGGGATAGTCATGGAGCGCATCAGCAACCAACCCAAGTTTGCTGAGCACAAAGCATGCCCCATATAGGTAATGAGCTTGTTTGCAAGTATTGTAGGAGTCTTCAAGCCAAGCTTTAGCATTTTCGTAATCCCCTTGCAGGTAGAACGCATATCCCAGCCACATCAATGCATAGCCGACCAGGAAGTCCTGGTGACACTTTCTGAGGATAGAAACTGCCTCTAGCAAAAGCGCCTGAGACTCCTCATACTTCCCATAATACTCACAGGCGATAGCCCCCAGGTTTAGCAGGCACATACCTAACTCTGAGGGCATATTCCGCTCTCGCAGGGTTGCTAAATCCTCTTGGCAAATTTTTTCAGCTTCTTGATCACGAGATAAGAGCGTGGCGAATGTTGTGTAGTTAATACGGACATTGAAATAGACCTGGTCATTGGTATGATAATCTTTGGTGAAATTGATTAATTCCAGGAAAGCATTGTAACCCTGATGCCACCCATGCGTTATGAAAAAGATAGCGTAGGCGTCCAGGGCTTCAACGGTATCGGTGGTCTCCCAGTTGATGATCGCCCAATATATGGCAGAGCGGATATTCTCATATTCAAGACGCAACTGCTCGCGAACTTGAACGAGCTGTTCGCCATACATTATGATCTTCCTGCTCTTCAGGAATTCGACATAATAGCGGCTGTGGCGCTCACGCACTTCCCTTTCCTCCTGGGGATAATCACTTAACTTTTCCTGTCCGTACTGGCGCAGCAGTTCGTGGATTTCATAGCGACCGAGTTCATCCCGGCGTAAGAACGATTTGTCCACCAGCTCAGACAGGGTCAGCAGGTCGACGGTCAGGATCTGTTGGGCTGATTTGCGGTCAAACCCACCTTGGAAGATAGAAAGACAGCGGAAGACCTTGCGGGTTTCGTCATCAAGCAGCCTCCAGGAGTAATCGAAGGCTGCTCGCAGGCTGCGGTGTTTGTCTGGTAGGTCACGCTGGGTTGAGGCGAGGAAATTCAGGTTGTTCTCGATCTCTTCGGCGATCTCCTGGCAGGTGAGTACAGGTAGCCAGGCAGCAGCCAGCTCGATCCCCAAGGGGATACCCTGGACGAGCTGGCAGATGCGTTTCACACATGGTTTTTCTTCATCAGACAGGGTCAGGCGGGATTCGATCTGCCGGGCGCGATCCAGGAATAATCTAACTGCGCCGTAATCTTCCAGCCCAGCAGTAGAGCCATTGGTGGGGTAGCTCAGCCCTTCGACCTCGTAGATCCATTCCCCCTGCAATTTGAGTCGTTCGCGGGAAGTGATCAACAAATGAATGTCTGGCGCGCCAGTAAGAAGCTTATCGAGCAGCCCGGCGCCTGCTACCAGATGCTCAAAATTATCCAGAACCAAAAGCAACGAGCGGTTTCTCAGATAATCCATTAACTGATCATTGGGGTGCCGACCGGCAGAGAAGTTTTCAAAAGAAAAACGTATAGCTGCAGCGATGACCTGGGCCAGGAAATCGGGCGAAGTAACTGCAGCGAGTGGGACAAAAAATACACCATCTGTGTAGCTCTCGATACAATGGGCAGCAGCCTGTAAAGCCAGGCGGGTTTTTCCGACTCCACCAGGACCAGTCAGTGTGAGCAGGCGGGTTTTGCTGAGCAAATCCTGAATCTCTTTGAGCTCACTTTCTCGCCCGACGAAACTGGTCAATTGAACCGGCAAATTGTTGGGTTGGGCATCCAATGATTTAAGGGCGGGAAAGTCAAGTGGCAGATCGGGGGCAGCCAGCTGGTAAACATGCTCTGGACGTTCGAGATCTTTCAGACGATGTTTGCCCAAATCACACAATCTAGCGTCGTCTGGAAGGTGATCGCGTACCAGCTCAGCCGTGGCGCGGGTCAATAAAATCTGACCACCATGACCAACGCTCATCAGGCGCGCAACGCGGTTTAGCAAAGGACCCACGTAGTCGTCTCCACGTTCTTCTGTCTCACCGGTGTGGAGAGCCATGCGCACTTTGACCGAGGGGATTTCACCCCAGGGTTCAGCCAGCAGGGCTTGCATGGCGGCAACCAATGCCGCCGGAGCGGAGTCGAAGGCTACTTGGAAGGCATCGCCGATCATCTTATATACATAACCACCATGGTTTTGCATGGCTGATCGCATGATTTCTTCCTGCCGTTTGAAGGCCAGCTGCATGTGTTCGGCGTGTAGCTCCCAACTGCGGGTGCTGCCTTCGATATCAGAAAAGAGGAAAGTGACTGTGCCTTTGGGGATTCTATTCATCGCAGAGATCTCCCATAACTACAAGAAAGGGGTAGGCTTTGAGAGGGTGAGGTGTATCAAGCTATATTCGATGATCCCTTGCTTCAAAGCATTCCCCCCTGGGAATAGCTGGCTTAATTATATCGTGCATTATCGGAAGAAGATAGCTATATAGGTCGGTATGGTACAGATGATTGACAGCCGATTAGGTCACAGACAGTCTAACTATTACCATAAATGGTGGACCTGCTCGCGGATCAAGCGCTTGTAAATTTCCTCTACCTTAGCCATGGTCTCTTTTGGTAGAGGTGGCAGGTCGGCAGCAGCTACATTTTCTGCTACTTGTTCTGGGCGTTTTGCGCCGGGGATAGCGCAGGTTACCGCGTCGAACATTAATATCCAGCGAAGAGATAGCTGTGTAAAAGTTGCACCATGGGGAATCAATGGTCGTAGTTCTTCAACCGCCTGCAAGCCGGTTTCAAAATCAACCCCTGAGAAAGTCTCACCGCGGTCGAATGATTCACCATAGCGGTTAAATGCACGGTGATCGTCTGCTGCAAAGGTCGATGTGTGTTTCATCTTTCCGGTTAACAGCCCGCTTGCCAGGGGGACGCGCGCCAGAATGCCGATCTGTTTCCGTTTGGCTTCATTAAAGAACAGGCTGGCTGGACGGTGACGAAAGAGATTGAAGATGATCTGGACTGTTTGCAGGTTGGGATATTCAATGGCTTTGAGGGCTTCTTCCACTTTCTCAACGCTCACGCCGTAATAGCGCAGCTTGCCTTGTTTAACCAGGTCGTCCAGGATGGCAAACACTTCTGGTTTGTAGTAGACCTCAGTGGGTGGGCAGTGCAGCTGCAGCAAGTCCAGCCTCTCGGTTTGCAGGTTCTTGAGGCTGCGTTCAACGAATGCGGTCAGATTCTGGCGGTTGTAGCCATCAGCGGTATGGGGGTCTAACCGGCGCCCCGCTTTGGTGGCGATGTAAATTGTCTCGTTGCGTTCTTTGCGCAGACGAGCTAGAAGGCGCTCGCTGCGACCATCGCCATAGCCATCAGCCGTATCAAAGAAATTTACCCCCAAATCAACAGCTTTGTGCAAGGCTGCTAGAGCCTGTTCTTCATCTACAGATCCCCAGCCCCCACCGATCGCCCAGGCTCCAAAACTAATTTCTGAGACTTTCCAGCCAGTACGTCCTAACT
>JACUUU010000460.1 GCA_014859065.1 Anaerolineales bacterium | reverse complement strand
CTGACGCTTTTGTTCTGTCTGGTGAGAGCTGCGGGTCCTTCGCCCATTCTCGCAGTGGGCTGGTTGTCGCGTAGAATGACAAATCATGCATTGCATAGTCCCTTGCCAGCTGCCCCATTGAGTGCAGCTTACCAGCATCTTCAGCTAAAGCCAGGATACCAGCGGCGAGCGATCGCCAATCTCGATCTTGAAACACCAGGGCAGCGCCATTTTGTTCTAAAAGGTAGCTCAACTCAGTCCCCAGGCTGGTGATAACCGGCAGGCCAGCCGCCAGCATCTCGACCAGGCGGGTGCGGGTGCCGTAAATGGTCTCATAATGAATAGCATCGATGTTCAAACCTAAATGGCTGCTGCGATAATAGCTTTCCATTTCGCTCCACGGACGCCAACCCAACATGTGAAAGCGGTCTTGATAAGGAGATGCTGCGATCTTTGCCAGGAAGCGATGGTAAACATTGTCCGTGGCTGCATATGTGCTGTCGCCAATTGAGAGGTAGTGAATCCGCGGATCACGCTCCATAGCAGATTCAAGGCCTTTGAAGAGGGCATCAACATCGGTCCAGGTGTTATAGCCACCGCACCACAGGACTACAAAATCGTCTTCCTTAACCCCATACTGGGAAAGCAAATTTTGGTCCTGGATCTGATTGAAGCTGCTGTTGGTGGTTGGTGGAGATCCAGGGAGGATCACATGGGCGAACTCATAGGCGAAAGTATGGCGGTTTAGACGACCAGCCATGGCAAGTTCACCCACCAGGGCGTGTTTTTGGGGGGTGCTGCAAACCGAAAAAACGTCGCCAGCCTTTAAAACTTTGTTCATAAAAGCGATCGAGGTAAGCATGCCGCGGTCATTTTGCCCACGGGGACCAGTCGCCTGCATGATAGACAGCATATCCCCATAAATATCCATCCACAGCGGCTTGTCCGTTTTCAAGTGGCTGGCATACAGGCAGTGGCTGAAATTGACCGCCACGATGCAGTCTGGCATGTATTCATCGTGAACGCGCTGCAACTGGCTCTTCCAGCCACGCTGACCAAAAGGGATGGTTTGGTAATTCAGTTGACCTGACCACTCAGCCGGAATTGAAACCTGGTGGTCGTTCCCCGGCAACTGGTCTGCGCACAAGCAGATATCGTGCCCATCATCTACCAGCGATTGCAGGAACTGCCAGGTGCGGTAGTGAGCGGCTTCGAAATTGAGATTATCTAAGAAGTGGGGTGGATTAAAACCAAGGATTAATATTCTGGTCATAAGGAATTGATGTCGCTGCAGGTCTACAAAGCAATTCTACTGGGGAAGGTCAGCCAGCAATCACAGAAATAATGGGTTAGACGAACGGAGAGCAGGCTTTCTGGCAAAGCCGGCACTGGACTGGGTAAGTTCTACAAGCATCACACAAGGGCAATATCGGGCGTAATATAAGCCACAAAATTGTGAACTGATTGAAAGTTTTTCTGATTTAATCGATGCCTACATCTCGCAATGCAAATCGGGGATTATTGTAAGGTCTGGTGGTCAATCACTGCCAGCCAGGCTGCAACCGGTAAAAGGCAGTATGGAGGTGTTTAAAAATTCCAAGACAACGACATTTGTAAGATTAGAGCACTTATAAGGTTCAAACCAGAC
>JACUUU010000126.1 GCA_014859065.1 Anaerolineales bacterium | reverse complement strand
AACAACCCTTATAGGTTATCGTCCACTAGTAATCAGCGCTGTTATGGTTATTACGATGCTGGCAGTAGTGGGTTTAGGTTTTATCATGCTTTACAAGCATGAGGTGGTATTTGCCAGATCCGCACATACTTCAGGAGAACACTGGGCTTATTTACCCATTGTAAGTAAACCACACCCTGGAGACGAATGGCCCACAGCTGCTGCTAACCCGCAACGCACCTCCTGGACCTCCGAAGAAATCTCCGGGAATTTGCAGGTTGAATGGTATCGCCCAATAGAGGCATACATCTCACAAAACGTGCAGGTGATCGCCAGTCAAGGTTTGTTATATATCTCTACTGCTAGAGGTTTGTATGCGCTGAGCGCCGAGAACGGAGCAGAGGTCTGGCGGTTTAATACTGATATGCCGATTGGTAACTCGCCAACCGTCTACAACGGTGTTGTCTATTTGGGTGGATATGACCGAAATTTGCACGCCTTGGATGCAACTAGCGGCACATTGTTGTGGTCTTTTGATCAGGCGTCAGCTGGTTACAGCACCAATCCTTTAGCAGTTGACGGACGAATTTTTGCCGGGAATCGTGATGGGTATATGTATGCCATAGGAGCACAGGGAACACCTCAGCAAGGTCAATTATTATGGCGTTATAAAACAGATGGTCCGATCAACCTCTCAGCTGCTTATCAGGATGGTGTGGTGTATTTTGCTTCGAACGACAACCATGCCTATGCTTTACGGGCAGAAGATGGTCATTTAATGTGGAAGTCTGAAAAACTACCCGGTGATGGGTACCAATCCTACTGGCCGGTCATCTACAAGGATCAGGTAATATTTTCAGCTGCGGTCAGTTACCGACCAGATGTAAATCCGGGAACCAGAAGTGTGTCCGATGGGTTGCAATATTACTTTTTACGTGGCATTTGGCCAGACTTGGTAGAAGGTGAACTGATAGGCCCCGAAGGACCACCACAGGATTGGGCTAATGGTTTTCCAACAGTCGATGCGCATCTGTTGACCCAATATTATGAGAATAATCCAACCGGCGATGAAAACCCTCATGCTCATAAACCCTGGCGTAGGCCCTACATCGTATTAAATCTGGATACAGGTGAGGAGTTTACTTTTGATTCTGATGGCGATGGTTATCCTGAATACATGCCGGGCTTTTGGTGGCATACTAGCTCAGGGAATATTTACCCAGGCATTGTTGGAGAGGATGATATCTTATATCATAATAACGCATTCCGCTGTTGCGGTGACGCTAAAGGTAAAGTTTATGGTTGGAATATTGATACCCCCGAATTACTAAGTATGGTTGGCGTGCGTAACTTCGGTGATCCTGGTGGCGGGTTTGCAGCTATGGCTGAACCTCAGGCAATCTCAGGGGGAGGTAAGATAATCTATCGCAACTTGTGTTGTGATCGAGTTGGTGATTGGTTTAGTACAGTTGCTCCTGCCAGATCTGGTTCTTTCTGGAGCTACAACTTGAGTAATCAAGCGACTGAATACGACGAAATGTGGTTCTTCTATCCAGAAAGTATTTCGAGGTTGTGGGCTTGGTACCAGGGCGATGAACCATTTTATGAAAATAAAGAGATTGATCCACATACGTATAATAGCGTGAACGGCATCTATGCCAGCCACGGCACCCAAAATCCATTGATACCCTATCGTGGACGCATCTACATCCATCGCAGCAACGCCATTATCGCTTATGGGTCTGGCAATGGACCAGGGCAATTACCACTTCTGGAGATTCAAACCCCGCAGCAGCATTCATCCCCTCCATCACAGTCGGCTATGACCAACTGGCTAGAGGCTGAAATTCAGAAGGTTGTTGACGCTGGGGATTTACGACCTGGTTACTACGTGATTGGACAGCATGCAGAGTACAAACAACTGTGGGATTACTTCAATAATCCTGGTGACACACTTTACACGCTATCCAGCGCTTATCCTTATTTATCACCCAGTCTGCAGTCTCAGGTCAGAAGCTACCTGTCCAATTACTATCAGAAGTACTTTGTCGAGAATATGTATGCCACGACCGGTTGGCTAGATGGCGCACCAAGAGAAGCCATGCCGCTGCCTGAGGATATCCTCGCGTATATATACGATCCAGCTCGTGACCCCAACAATTCACAAGATCGGGTCTTGTTTCCAAGAACAAGTGTTCCTGGGTTTAGCTGGTCTTACCCACCACACAATATGTACGCCTTATTTACATATGCTCTCAATGTTCCCGGAGTGGATGTACTGAGTGCGTACAATCTGGCAAAGAGCCGACTGGTCGTCCCGGTGCCACCGGTAGCCACAACCCGCTGGTTCCAAGAACGTCCTTACGAACACAATGCTTACCTGACTGGTTATATTGGGTTCTTAAAATTACAGGATTTGGCAGGCATGACTGAACAAGATAGTGAACTTCGGCAACAGGTAACTCTTGAGCTCGATCGCCTGCTGCAATTGAAATACGAAATCTTCGATAAAGATACCTGGTGGGTCGAAAATCCTGAATTATTTCCAGAAGATCCAGAAGATCCGGAAGATCCAAAGCCCACAAACATTTACCAACGCAAAGAGATGGACATTGCCCGCAATTTCATGTGGTTGGTGCCAGAACTAGGTGACTACTTGAATCAGAACATCCAGCCAAAGGTTCAAGAAGCCGTCGATGAGTACAATTATGTTGCCCCTTACTGGTTCGTCTCACGTTACGAATCCTTCCCAGGTGAAGGTGTCAGCTCAGTTTTATGGAATTACCCGGCGGTATTCCAGGCCAAAGCTTACGCGCTGCAGCAACCTTATGAAGAACTGGCCAAGTATATCGATGCACCCGCCTTCCAACGTGGCGACCTGTTCCACATCCAGAATATGGTTGCAGCATTACAGGCTACTACACTTGGACCTACACACCAACCTCGTCTTGATAGTGAATACTGGTCGGATTAGGGAAAACATATCTGTCAAGATTGGATTGATAGGTTAATTTCTTTTCCCGTTCAAGCAACTTTACCCTGATTTCAGCAGCATTCCGTATGGCGAATCCAATCAGACTGGAAACTGTTTTTACATCGTTTGGTGTAATCGATGTCCCATTCGGTAAGGACATCACTTTCTTCACTAATCCATCGGTCTCTGGCAAGGACTGATCAAAATTGGGATACATTGATCGATATGGTTCCATCCGATGACATCCAGGATAAAAATAACGCCGGGCAATAATGTTCTCTGCGTGGAGAATCTTCATTAATGTGTCCCGATCAATTCCAGCCCGTGAGTCATCGATTTCAATGATTACATAATGGTAATTATTATGCTCTTTTTCATCATATGCAAGGATTCTTATACCAGGTATTGATTCCAGGGATTCTCGGTAAAGATGATAATTTTGAAAATTAACTGAAATAAAATCGTGGGCGAATTCCAGATTAGTTATCCCCATCGCGGCGGACATTTCAGTCATTTTTGCATTTGTACCTAGGTGAACTACATTGTCATATCCAGAAAACCCAAAATTTCGCATAAGGCGCAGTTTCTCAGCCAACTCATCATTGTTGGTAACAATTGCCCCACCTTCAATGCTATTCAAGTACTTCGTGGCATGAAAACTAAAAACCTCTGCATCTCCGAATGTCCCAATCATACTTCCATGATGAGAGCATCCAAACGCATGTGCTGCATCGAATAACAGCTTCACCTGATAGAGTTTCGCAATTTCATCCAGATTGGAGATTTCACATGCATTTCCCCAGACATGAACACCAAGAATTGCACTAGTCTTTCTTGTGATAAGGGGAACAACTTTTTCTGGGTCTATGTTATGCGTCTTCGGATCTATGTCACAGAAAACAGGTGTTACATCCTGATTTCTCAATGCATGCGCGGTCGCAATGAAAGTGAATGAGGGAAGAATAACTTCCCCGGTGAGTTCAAGCGCACGAAACAAAATTTCTAGGCCAATTGTGGCGTTACAGACTGCTACACAATGCCTCACGCCAATCATATTACAGATTTTATTCTCAAACTCTACAACATAAGGTCCATTGTTGGTCAACCAACGACGCTCTAATATATCATTTACGCGCTGAATAAAACCAGATTGAGAACCTATGTTCGGCCTCCCAACATAAAGAGGTTCTTTATACATGGGTTCATGACCAAAAATTGCCAGTTGATCGATCGATGTAATTTCTTTCAATCTATATTACTCATTCAATAGTGGGAACGTATTAATCCAGCAACTACCCAATAAACACTTGCATTATTTCTTGATGACAATGAGCAAACTCAAATCTGTAAAGCAAATTTAATGATCCATCGGAAGGTTTGAGAAAGTCACTGCAACTTCAATGACCTTACCCAAACAGGTATTGATACGATCTGCGTACTGGGGATTTAATAAGTAACAACATAACCAGCTGGGGCATATACAACCCAACAATAAATAGTATCGGTACAAGGATTAAGGTAAACTGCAGGGCTTGAGGCCATACTCCCGTGGTGATCAATAAAAATATATCCATCACAATCAAATGTGTCAGATAGAGCCCATAAGCATTCTTGCCGATATTTTCAAACAATTTCACCTGGGGAATAGCTTGGCGTGGGATTAATGGCAGAAGCAATACGACGGCGAATGGGAAAACGTGCCTGAGAAGGGGTGCTTCCCACAGACCGATACCATGCAAAACAGTTGCACTGTAAAACACAATTGCTATCCCTACTAAGATCCATCGAAAACGTTCCAGCCATGGGGACATTTTATTCATGTTCAATGCAAATAGCATACCAAGGGGGAAATAGATACCCCAATCAGCTAGTGGTACGACCAGAACTGGAGGTGCCAACCAAGCTGTCCATCCAGGGAGAGATATACTGTGCGAGGCAGGGAATACGACAAAAATGAGCAAAACCTGATAGGCTGCAATCAATGCCAAAACTGTCAGCCAACCTATCCTATTAGACAACCAAAGTAGTAGGGGGGATATGGCAATATAGAAGATGATCAGCGGGATAAAATTGAACGGATAACCAACCAGAATATGCTTTACATACTCGATAGGGCTGAAGAGCTGTCCGTGACCGAAATAAAGCAAAAAATAAAAAACGACGGACCAGATCAGATATGGCCAGATAATTGTTATTAGGTTCTTTCGAACAATCGCCAGTAAGAGCCGAGATGTCCTGCCTTGAGCAGCGTAAGCGAAGAAACTGCCAGAGAGGAACAAGAAAATCGGCACAGCCATGAAACCCAGGGCACTTAGAATGATCAAAATTTGCTGGCTAAAAGGGTCAACTGCTGCCAGCCCAGCTTCCTGCCGGGCAATATTTGCCATATGGATTGCGTGGTTGCCAATTACCAGGAGGATCGCAAATCCTCGCAACGCAGGGAATTGTCGTTTCATCTTATTTCTTTGAGTTCCGTCTCCAAACAATCAGGATGATGGCAGTCAAAACAACCGTGGTCGAAGAGGCAGCTATTTGTCCAACAACCATAAATGATTGATCTCCTGAGGCGGGCTGATCTTGTAAAAGCAGATTGACATCGAGAGTTGGCGTTACCTTTATTTGGGGATCATCCTCTTCAGGGGAGAGACCCTGCATGGGTGGTGTTGGAGTTGGAGATGTCGCCACCTGAATAGGTGTTGGTAACTCGTCTGGCAGCTCTACCATACGCTGAAAGGAATAAACAATGGATGAAGCAGATTGGTCATCAGCAGGATTATCCTGGCGATAAACACCAATAACTTGACCAATCGCAGACACAGATACAGCAAGTGACGAGAGGTTTTCCCTCAGTGCCTGATCCATAATCAAACTTTGATCGGCGGTCCAATGTAATCCATCCCAAAGCCAACCAATTAATTCGACTTCACCGGTAATATTCTCAATAAATTGCAGCAGGTGCAATTGACCAGCAGGATCAATAGTGGCATCAGTCGGCCCAAGCAGCATTCCGATGGTTCCTAACCCACTTGGACTGTTCCACGTCTCACCCATGTCATGTGAAACCTCGTGGGCAGATACTAAACGATCTCCACTCTCTTCGATCCAAATCAAATGCACTGTTTGATTTCCGTGAGCCAGCAGTTTTGTGTAGGTGATAGGAACATCAACGATTGTCCTAAAGGGTGACCAAGTAGATCCACCATCACTGGAATTAGAGTAATATGCCCCTACATGGCTCATATCAGCGAATTGTCGCTGATTCCAAACGACGTGTAGAACCCCACCTGTTTCTCGAATTTGAGGTGAATCGACAATCTCCCAACCGTTGACCGAAGCATCGAATACCAAAACTGGTTCTGACCAAGTTGCTCCTTGGTCATCAGATTGGACCAGATAGATGCCACGACCTTCATTAATGGGGATGCTATAGACAATATGGACTCTACCACTTGGTGAAACAAGTAAATCTACTGACTCACCAACTATACTTGCATCCGTGATATTCCTGGAAGTTATCCATTCGGTACCAATGGAGGCGCGTTCAACGTTTGCCCAACTATGAAACATTCCACCAGAAGTTGTTGTCCAGGCGATGTGTAGGCGTCCAGATGCATCAATTTGGGCTGCCAGATAATTAATCGTCTCATTCGGCATGCGCAGGATGGTTGAGGATTCCAACCAGCCCCCCTGTTCCCAACGAGAATAGTTAATTCCATTAGTAATCGCCCATAAGGCATGAGTTTTTCCCTGTGGATCTGTTATAAGCACATAACTGGTGATGGGATTATCCGATTGGGTCAATACAGAAGGTGATGTCCAGGCAGAGGGAGGGGGGAACCAGTCGTTTATATCTCCCAGACTACGCTCAAGATACCAAACATCTTTGCCGGATCCAATATCACAACCTACTACACTAATAGAATCAAGGGCTGTTCTAATCACATTACGGCAGCGCAGCTCGACACTAGTTTGGATTTCCGGGTCGGGAAAATTACTCATAACTATTTGAAATTGGGGCTGGCTCCAGCGAGAGCCATCCCACACGCTCAAATAGACATCTTCTAACACATTAATATATAAGAGTGTGTTTGGCCCATCTCCGGGGATTACCATTAATTCGCGTGGGCAGCCACCATCTGTAAGTTGTTGCAGGAAGCGCTGGTTATCAGACCAGGTTTGTCCATTGTCGTTCGACAACCTATAATGATGTGTACAGGAAACACCGGCTTGGCCTACCTGCCAGAGGACAAGCACTTGGTTTTCGTACGCGCTCAAGTTGACATTGAATGGTCCCGAAAGTGCTGTGGCTACTTGGGTCTGATCAATCTCATTAGGTGGCTCCCAGTTCTGCCCCCCATCGTTAGAACGTGCAAAGAATATCCTACCCCTGGCAGGATTATCCCAGACTGCATAAATGTTAACCACCTCATCGTAAGTTACAGTGGATATTTGAACATTGGCTGTATCACGGGTCAAATTGCGAAAGTATCTGGATTCCTGCAGCAGAACTGCCTGAGACCAACTCGCCCCCCGGTCTCTGGATGAATGAAAATAAACACCTGCAGGAGAGTTTTCGCTGTCAAGGGGTCGAATGTATACAAGATATAAATCTCCCGCTTGGTCTATGACCACATCAAAAGCAAGTGCCGTTTCAGCTATTTGTCGGGGTTCTAACCAGCTATCCGCATTACCAAAATTTGAAGATGAGGTTCGGGAATAAAATAACCCATCAATCTCATCCAACCAGAAAACGTGGATATTGCCAGCCTGGTCAGCCAGGAGTGTAGGCAAATAGGGGTCAAACGAAAATTGTACTGCTAATGGAGAACTCCAGTCCTCAGCAACTTTCTGGGAATAAACAAATCCATCAAAGATATCCTGCCAGATAACATGCGTCACGTCCAGAGAATCCTTGACAATCAAAGGATCACTTGCCCCTCCAGAGTTAGACAAATTCACCGGAGAAGACCACGTGGTGCTTTGTGGAGTTGTCTCGAATTCTTCTGCCAATGCCCTTAGCGGGTTGATTAACCATATGGTAATGAGCAAACCGATTATTCCAAGATTAATTAACTTGTTCTTCATATGTTTCTATTTCTCAACCATATTATTGAGTTCGTGACCCTGCCAACTCAGCGACCATAAACAGGGCATTATCAGCAAGGTCCGGACGAGAGTTTAATCGCCAAAAGTGGCTATAGTTCCCCAATTCCAGGTGGGTTTCAGGTAAATCGATTAACAATTCTTTAGCTCTCGGATAGTTACCAACCCAAACAAAACTATATCCCAAATTTTTTTGGATTCCCCTGTGGGTTGGATGCAGATCATAAGCTCTTTCTAGATGCTCTAAAGCCAAGGAAAAATCATGCTGCTTTAAGGCAATTAATCCCAATCGATGATAACTGGCATGAAGGTTTGGATCGATGTGAAGTGCTCGTCTCATCAATTCCACCGAATCAGCCATTAGATGCACATCACTTGAGTAAACCCATTCGTTGCGGGGGAAATCCCGCAGTTCTATCCGAGCCATTTCAACCGAAGCAAGGTTTACATACACACGAGCTAACAGCTTTTCACCTGCCATCAATATGACAGCTAACAATCCCGTTACCGCGAACAAAAATATCAATACGCGTAAGGCTAAACTTTGCCTTCGGAAGTCAATAAAGTTTGACCCCTTCTTTGCTTTTTGAAGCACTTCGCTATTAGAGGAAAGCATCATCACCATGCCTGGGAGAACAAATAGGAACGGAGTCCCTCGATCTCCATAAAAGGAGTTGTCGACCAATCCATGCACGATCATGAAGATCAAACCAGTTAATGCTGCCCATTTCAGTAAATCACCAACACCATGGAACTGAGTATAAGGTTTTCTAGCAATCCAGATGCTCCCGAACAAGATTAGCACCAATGAGAGGCCAGCAAAAATTCCTTGTTCTAGGGTGACATCAAGGAAAAGGTTTAGGCTGTAACTGGCCAGCACATGCGGAATTGCAAAAATGTAGTGAGAATACAATCCTTCAAACGCACGCAGGCCACCGCCAGTGAACAGAAAGTCGCCGATTAGGTCAAGTGTGTTTCCAACAAAGACCATCCGGTCAAACAGACTTCCTAAACCAGGTACTCCTTGCGTCTGGATAGCGGCGATCAACCCATAACTAAAGACCAGCACCAGTAGGAGTAAGCCAATCAACCGCATTAACCGACTGAAACGATGAATTATCTCTTCTCGATTATTTCTCCCCAACTTCTGGGCTACCTCCCACATTAACCAGGGAATGAAAGCCAAAGAGAGTACGAACCAGGCCGATCGCTCACCAGTCATCAGCAGACCAAAGGCGATAATCAGCCCTGTCGCGATCAATATTAACCTTTTGGAATTACTCTTTTTTGTATACGGCCAAAGTGAAATCGCAAATGGTATCGTAATAGCCAGAATACCTGCGGCCGCATAATCAGTCAGCCGTGAGTGAATAGTTACTGGGAACATTTCTCTCCACGCACTCCCAAATGTGTTAATCCAAGAGAAATGAGTTGGGTCAGCATGCCAGTCATGACCAGCCAAAAAATAGATCGATGTCAGCCCGCCGAGGAGCGTAAATATCCAACCTACTCTCCACCAATTACCGAACGGCTGTCTGGAAACAGCGTAAAACAAGAGGACGCCAGCAAATAGTAACCAAAATTTTGCCAGA
>JACUUU010000125.1 GCA_014859065.1 Anaerolineales bacterium | reverse complement strand
TGAAGTTCGTGATCTGGCCGCGCCGGGCTCTTGCATACATACCCTTCACATCCCGTTGTTCACACACCTCGATCGGTGTATCCACGAAGACCTCGAAAAAGCGGTTGTCCCCAACCAGCTTGCGCACTTCGTTGCGAGTTGACCGGTATGGCGAAATTGCCGCACAAATCACACAACCACCATGGCGGCTGATTTCTCCAGCGACAAATCCGATTCTCAAAATGTTGGTATCCCGGTCCTCAGGAGAAAAACCCAAACCTTTGGATAAATGAGTCCGAACCACATCACCATCTAACAGCGTCACCTGCCGCCCGCGTTCCAGCAGCTTAGAGGTCAAAATTTCCGCCGTGGTCGATTTTCCAGATCCAGAGAGCCCCGTAAACCAAATGCAAAAACCTTGTTTATTGCGGGGTGGGTACATGTCCTGCAATATCTCAGAGGTCTCACCCCGTGTGAACCACTCCGGCAGCTGTTCGCCCTTCGCCAGGTATTCTTCCCTGATCTGTGTCCCTGAAAGGGTAAATATTCTCGCCCCAGGCTCGACTTTGGTATGCTCCTCATAGCGTTCTTCATCAGCCAGATAGACCAGCTCCTTGAACTCCATCGGAACGACTCCCAGCTCATCAGCATACTGTTCCATCATTGCCTGAGCTTCATAAGGTCCATAAAAGGGGCGCCCGTGGCTGTCTTTCCCTGGTCCAGCGTGATCCCTACCGATGATAAAATGACTGGCTCCATAATTACGGCGCACAATCGCATGCCACAGGGCTTCTTTTGGCCCCGCCAACCGCATTGCCAGCGGCAGCAGTGCCAGCAGTGTTCGGTTGCTGTCATAATAATTCTCTACCAATGTACGGTAAACTCGCACGCGGGTATAGTGATCAACATCACCTGGGCGAGTCAATCCGACTACAGGATGAATTAATAAGCTCCCTCCAATCTCATCTGCCGCGCGTTTGGTCAGCTCCTCATGAATCCTGTGCATTGGGTTGCGCGTCTGGAACGCCACCACATATTTGTAACCCATCTCTGTAAGTCTGGCTCTCACTTGAGCTGGTGTCATCCGAAGATCGGTGAAATCGTTATAACGCGGTAGATCCAGCACTTGCAAGCTGCCAGATAAATAGATATTTCCCCAATGAGCCATTTCTGAGATCAACGGGTGGCGCGAGTCTGTCGTCCCTAACACCAAACGCGCTTCACGCTGCGGATCCCAATGGTAAACTTCCTCGATCTGCATCACTGCCATGGTCTCGTTGCGCGCGTCTGCCAGCACTACCTCCTCGGTCCATTTTGGCATCGCCTCTTCACTGATCGGCAAAGTAACCGGGATTGGGAAAAGCGTCCCATCCCTCAAGCGCATCTCGGTTAGTACTCTCTCGTAATCCGCTTTACCCATGAACCGGTCAAGCGGTGAAAAGGCGCCACTGGCCAAAAGTTCCAGGTCACACAACGATCGAGGTGAAATCTGCACCGAAGGCAAATTGCGTGATTTCGCGATTAATTCTTCTCGTTCTTCTCCTTCAACAATCAAATTTACAAGCTTGTTACCATAAGGCGTAGTCAATGCCCCATCTTGTGAGTGTTTTGTCATATTGCTTCCTTATATAAAAAATATATGGGGGTTCTTCTAAATCCCACTGGGTTAATAATAGCATACTTTCCTACAATCTATCACCTACATCCTCGCTCGCACCTCACCTTCAATCCATTTATAAGTCACTTCCAAGCCTTCCTCTAACGTTATCTGAGGTTCCCAGCCCAAAATCTGGCGCAAGCGCGTATTGTCTGAATTTCTACCCCGTACACCCATAGGTCCGGCGACATGCACCTTGACTACTTCAAATCCAGCAATCGCTGCAATTATATCCACCAGCTGGTTGATACTCACCAAACGGTCCTGCCCCAGGTTCAGGGGTTCATCGTAATCCGAATCCATTAGCCGCATAATACCTTCCACGCAGTCATCTATGAAACAGAATGAGCGCGTTTGCTCGCCATCTCCCCAGACCTCAACCCGGGGATTATTGGTCAACTTCGCCACTGCGATCTTACGGCAGAGCGCCGCTGGCGCTTTCTCACGACCACCATCCCAATGTCCTAATGGTCCAAAGATATTATGAAACCTTACAATTCTGGTCTCCAATCCGTAGTCCTGGTGGTAGTGTTGGGCTAACCGTTCGCTCACCAGCTTCTCCCACCCATACGCGTCTTGGGGTTGAGCTGGATAGGCATCTTCTTCTTTCAGCGGCACTACCTCAGCATCTGTCTGCTTGAACTCCGGATAGATGCAGGCAGATGAAGTGTACAAATATCGCTTTACCTCATTAATGCGCGCTGCCTCCAGAGTATGGATGTTGATCAGCGAATTGTTGTGCAGGATCTGGGCGTGATGGGCTGAAATGAACCCCATCCCACCCATATCCGCTGCCAGTGCATAGACCTGTTCCACTCCGCGAGTTGCTTGAAGGCAAGAATCCCATCGGCGCAGGTCTAGAATCTCGAATTCATCTGCAACTGTATCGGCATACTCAGGGTACTTCAGGTCGACACCTCGAACCCAATATCCATTATTCTTCAATGCGTTCACCAGGTGATGACCAATAAAACCCCCAGCCCCTGTCACCAATACTCGCGTTGTTGTCTCAACCATGTTTTGTTCAAATCCCTTCACTGATCATCTACCGACCATGATAATTGCTGCGGGCAACCAGACTGATCTCCTCAATTATTTTGGCGGCCATTCAAATCCATATACCCACGTAGAAATGCGGCAACGTTCTTGAGCACGGATTTTCATAGGGGCTCATTCCACAAATGATCAGGTTTCATTTATTAACTAGAATTTCGTAAGCTAAACCAATTTTACCGTAAAATGCATAATGATCAAATAAAGAAGATCTATCATTAATAAGCGCAGGCAAGTTGTTCATTTTCCTAAAAATCGGTCCGTGCAACTCATCCTTCTCTTAGGCTTAGTCAGCGCGCTGGGCGACATCACCTATGCCACACTCATGTTTATACTTTTAGCCTTCTCGAATTACATAACAACAATCTTGGTGAGTATCGCCCATTGAGGTATTGTTATGGCTATCCATGAGACCATCATGCGCGCTGCCATTGCTGATATGATCCCCAAAGAGCGGCGCGGGGTTTCTTATGGGGTATTCAACGTAATTTATGGGGAAGCCTGGTTCGCTGGGAGTGCCACTATAGGTCTGCTTTACGGTTATTTGTTTCCTGAGATGATTCTCTTCGTATTAAGCACTGAAGCTGCAGCATTCCTGGCTTATATTTATTTGCATAAACAAGCTGCAAACTCTAAATCACACAATTGATTTATCCATTCCTCCTTAAGACCCCCAAGGCAGGTAGGTTGCTGTATTGCTGAATCTGGCACCGCCGGATCAGAAAGCCCCGCTCTCTTACCCATGCTGACACATCCAACCGACGGACATCCGCAGAACCAACTTAAACTGGTTCAACCGCCTTAAACAAACTTCACCTGTATGTTCCAGAGGTCAAGGCAAGACCCAATAAGCAACCTCATCAGCTTCTACAGTTAAATCAACGGTGTTGATCGATCCAATGAACACACCAAACCGTCCTGTGGTTTGCCGGTTGTCTTGCACCTCACCCAGTTGATAACCATTAACATACACCACCAGGCGGTTTCCCTCTGCCCAAAGGCCTAAACGGTTAACCTCATTCGCTCCACTTCTGATGTGTTCGCTGGCAGTCCAATCGATCAATGGTGTAAAAGAGCTGGTCGGGCCGTTCCAGTGGCGTAGTGAATAGCGACCATCGCACGATATCCCCACCAGGTACCCATACCAGTTGGCGGATGGATCCGATGCCCGCACCAACAGACCGTAGCGATCCAGACCATTACACACTCTAAACGAGGCACTTATCTCGATAAAAAAATCCTCCAGCACAGGTCGAGTGACCATCCAACCATCCCAACCTACTGGATTAAATGCCCGCATAAGTAATTCACCATCCTGAATCGAGAAGCTCACTGAGCCATCGTTGTAAAGTGGCCAATTGGCAGCGCTCTCGAAGTTGTCCACAAAATCCGCCTCACCCAACTGGCCACGCGGATCGACACTGGAGGGTTCTGGTGTGTATGTCGGAGTGAGTTCGGGTGTCACAGTCTCCGTCAACTCCTCTTCTTCAGGGGTTGCCTCATCCGTTGGAGTTTCAATAGCTGTGGTCGGCGTGCTCACAGCCGCAGTAGGTAAAGGTGGAACTGGTGTCCCATTGGTAGGCGTAGATGGCTGCATGGTCAGAGCTAAATCGGTTAGCTGGGCAACGATCGTCTCTGCCGCCGCAGTAAACGCTTGACCTGGATCATCCGAGTCCGGCGTCGTTGGACCTGGACCACATCCCGCCAGCACCACCAATACTGCAGCCAGCCCAAATACAATGACCGAAAGATTCCTCTTCATGATTATGTTCTCCCTGATTTGAACGGCGTGGAAATTTTGATCTAATTATAAGGTTTTTTCTCATTCTTAGACAGAAGATTTGCGGTCAATTCCAAGGTTTTAAGAGTCTCTATCACTTTTTTAAGAAATCTAACAACCTATCCACTGTCCATGTATTGATCACTTTCTGCGGCTCTACCCAACCCCGACGCGCTGTTGCTACCCCAAAATGGAGCAAATCGAACCACTCCGGGCTGTGTGCGTCTGAGTTCACCGCTAGCATCACTCCCAGCTCGACTGCCCTGCGCGCGTGGACATCATCCAGGTCTAAGCGATAGGGATCAGCGTTTATCTCCAATGCCACCCCATGTTCTGCTGCAGCTTTGAAGATCGCCTCCATGTCGAGATCAGCTCCCTCCCGGTCTGGGATCAACCTGCCAGTAGGATGGGCGATAATGTCCACATGCGGGTTTCGGATGGCGTTCAGCATCCGTTCAGTTACCCGCTGACGTGGCTGACGCAACCCGCTGTGCAGAGAGGCAACTACGAGGTCCATTTCTGCCAGCACCTCATCATCATAATCCAGGCTGCCGTCTGCGCGAATTTCAACTTCTACCCCGTGCAGCACTCGGAAAGACCTCCCCAGCTTTTCTTGAACTGCCTTAATCTCCTCATGCTGTGACCTTAGTTCTTCTTCTGATAAGCCACCAGCAACACCCAGGCTGTGCGAGTGATCGGTAACCGCTAGATACTCCCAACCCCTATCGCGGGCTGCTTCAGCCATCTCCAAAATAGATTTCTTTCCATCCGACCAGGTGGAGTGAGTTTGCAGATCACCTTTGATATCATCCAAAATCAACAGCTCCGGCAAGTTCCCTTTTCTTGCCGCTTGTACTTCTCCCCGGTCCTCACGCAGCTCAGGAGGTATCCACGGCAACCCCAAGATCTCATAAACCTCCCGTTCTTCAGCACACAAGATTTCGCTTCCATCTGGCTTCACAATTGCCTGATCCGAAAGGGATAAGCCTTGTTTTTGTGCCAGTTCCCGCAAGCGAACATTATGTTCTTTGGAGCCGGTGGCGTACTGCAGGGCGGTTCCGAATCTTTGGGGAGGGTAAACCCACAATTGTGCCCGCAAACCATCCTTGAACTCAACACTGGATTTGGTCTCTCCGCGGCTTAACACACGTGAAACGTCCGGTAGTTCTACAAAAGCCCGCATTACTTCCTTCGAATCCTCTGCAGCTGCCAGCAGGTCGATATCTCCAATGGTCGCTCTCATCCTGCGTAAGCTGCCGCCAACCTCTATTATCTTGACGGCGGGTACTGGTTTGAGTTTCGCCAAAATTTCCTGGGCAGCCGGCCAGGCAAGTGCCAGGGGAATCCGCTCGGTCCGGCGTGCTAGTGATTCCAACCCGGCTAATATTTTTGCTTCCGACTTTTCGCCCATGCCTGCAAGAGTTCGCAGTTTTCCCGATTTGGCAGCTTCTTCCAAATCTTTCAAGTTAACCACACCCAGCTCGCGCCAGAACAAGCCCACCTTCTTAGGTCCCAGGTCGGGCACTTGCAGAAGGTCGGTTAGAGTTTCGGGGACTTCCCGGATAAGTTTTTCGTAGAACCCCAACTTCCCAGTCGACAACAGTTCTTCGATTTTCTCTGCAATTGCTTTTCCTACCCCCGGAATTTCGGTAAAACCCCCTCTTTCCTGGTATTCGGTCACATCACCAACCAGCTCTCGCAAGCTGTCCGCAGCTCTCCGGTAAGCCAGCACTTTGTAGATCACCTCACCTTTGATTTCCAGTAAATCTGCGATTTTTTCAAAGGTATCGGCAATTTCACGGTTATTCATCGGCAAACCTCACCTATCGATATGAATCTAGAACCACCTGCAATCTCCTGCTCGGGGACAAGCCTACCCTTCTCTCTCAATCTTGTATAACCAGGCATTCCCCCTCTTACCAATTATCTCAATCACATCCATGCTGCGTAGACAATAAGCCATCTTCTGAGCCAGGTAGACAGGTTTATCCATCGCCTTTGCCAGATCGCCAGTTGTGAAAGCTGCTGGCAGTCCCAGTGGTAAAAATGCTCGTAGGTGCTCAGGTGAATTCAATCTTCTATGATCTACAACTTCGAGCAGCCGCCTGTCAGCGATGCTCCAACCCTTCCTCCTCCAGCTGCCGCGATTATCTTTCTGCCAGATTTCTTCCTCCCAGGTAAGCAGCACTTCCATGGTGAAGTTAGCATGCTTGAGCATACTTGGTAGCCTGACCAACTCTACGAACAAGTCTTGATAGCATCCATGCTTGGGTGACTTACGCCTGCGGATCACCCGTCCATCTTTCTCCAACCGAACAATCCATTTTTTCTCAGCGATTGGGTAAACCAAGTGTACTTTGTATTGTTCTACAAGGCGCGTTATCTTAGGCTTGATCGCAGAGAAGTTTCTCGTCTGAATCTCGATTAGCGTGTTCTCCCTAAGGATGTCGATCACATATCCATCTACATTCTGTTCCAATTTGTCGCCGGGACACGCATACCAACTTTTTAACTCAGCGTGCAGAGAGCTCTCCTGAAGGTTACCAATTTTCACCTTTGCGTTCATTTTCTTACCAGCCGAAGAAAGGTCGGTGTATTCAAGCCTCTCTCCAGGTTGTAGGTCATATAGTTTTGTATCAATCGCTCTATCTCATTGTTGATCTCCTGGGTGAGATGTGCAATCGCCGCTTTTTCGAAAGAACTGCGTTGGAAATGGCGTAGGTATTTCAAAGCTGCCATCGATACAGGCACAGCATCCACTGTCTGCAACCCACAATCCGGGCAAAGCACACCTCCCAGATTGTTAGAAAAGAACTGGTTTTGAGCCTGTATCTCTTCCTTACAGCGCGCACAGTGGAACAATTGCGGGCGATAACCAAGCAGGTCCAACAACCTGATTTCATAGAATCGCACCGCCAGGATGGGCTCAACATTGGTATTCAATCGATCTAGGGTTTCAACCAGTAATCGGTATAATTGACGATTCTCATCCTGATCGTAAGTGAAACGATCGAGCAACTCCACTATGTAGGAAGCATAGCCTACTCTCAATAAATCTTCCCTGAGATTCCAGTAACCATCGATCGATTCAGCTTGGGTAATGATCGGCAGATCACGCGTTTTCGCCATCAACAAGCGAACTCGGGTGAAGGGTTCCAAATGGCCGGCTTTGCGGGAACGAATTTTTCGTGCTCCTTTGGCAACCGCTCGCATTTTCCCACTGGAGAGAGTGTATATCCACAATAAGCGATCAGCTTCTCCCCAATTGCTGTGCCGCAGCACCACCCCTTCATCACTTATCGAACGTTCACGCCCAGGCATAAGATAATTATAAAGTAATCTATTGTTGCGTCAAACCTACTTCTTTGATTAGAGAACGTCTATGAAGTAACCGATAGGCTTTGTCCAGGCATCTTCTTGATTTTCCTGAAGCTATACATTCAACCTGCACAAAGCACCCACCCTGTTGTAGTTTGTTAAAGAGGAATATGCAATTATCTTGCTCGAGAGATAATGCAAGAAAAGGCAGCTGACCATAAAGATCGGTCAGCAACCCCACATTTTCGTAATTTATATTAGAAATGAAACCTTCATTGATAAATTCTCAAAATAAAAAGTTGACGAACAATTCTCCCTCTGGTAGAATCTTTGCGCCCGGAGCGTTGTACCCTTCGCCCGGGCCTGCTTATTGCAGATCAAAATTATACTAATTGCGGAATGCAATGAAAGGGCTTGATTTCAAATGAAAGTACTTTTACTCAAAGATGTTTTTAAACTAGGTCGGGCAGGAGATGTCAAACGAGTTGCCACCGGATACGGTCGCAATTTTCTTTTACCTCAAGGATTGGCAATTTTAGCCACCCCTGGTGCCCTCAAACAAGTTGAGAAGATCCGTGCACAAGCGGATAGTCAGCGTGAGGTGCTGAACGAGGAACTCTCTGGTGTGGCTGAAAAACTTGCCGGTGTGTTCCTGACTTTCCCTGCCAGGGCAAGTGAAACAGGTAAGCTGTACGGCTCAGTAACCACCCAAATGATCTCGGAAGAGCTAAGCTCAAAAGTCGGTTTAGAAATCCACCGCAGGCAGGTCGATTCGCAACCCCTCCGTACATTAGGTGAACATAAAGTCCTGGTTCGTCTGACAGTTGACTTAGTTCCTGAGGTGACCGTGGTCGTCTATCGTGAGGGTGAAACCCCACCCCTCCCCGGAGAAGCGCTGCCAGCTGAACCTTCACCCGAAGCTCAACCAGAAGATGGCGCTGAAGATGAATTGCCGGCAGAGCTCGAGGCAGATACAACTGACGAAACTGATCAGGTCGAGAACGACGAAGAGGAAGTAGAAATTGAATAACCTGGTTGATCTGGGTGATAGAGTGTAATATCCGCGTTTACAACCAAAAATCTTCATACTCAGGTTCAAACATCGCCGGTCGGATAGCAACTTGTTCGCTGTCAACCGGCGTTTGTTAACTGCTGTATAATTTGACAAGATTGAGATGGCAGTAGATATTGGTCGAGAACTAGCCCAGGTGCGTCAGGAACGCGGCCTGGAATTAGAGCAAATTGCTCACGAAACTCACATTCGCCTCCACTACCTGAAAGCCCTTGAATCTGGAGAGTTTGATCGCTTACCTTCTCGGGTCCAGGCCAAAGGTTTCTTGCGCGTTTATGCCGCTTACCTGGATATACCCTCTGCACCCCTTTTAGCTGCATTTGAGAATAAACCCCTGGAACTAACAACGGTCGAATCAAGCCAACCGCAACCACCAGCTCAATCTACCGATGCCCATTCCGATCAGGAAAAAGGGATCTTTGAGGAGATCGGTAGTCAATTACAGCACCAAAGAGAGCTGTTGGGACTCTCGATTGAGGATGTCTCTCGACAGACTCACCTGCGCGATCATTATTTAAAAGCATTGGAAGCAGGTGACTTGAATGGTCTCCCTTCCCCTGTACAGGGGCGCGGCATGCTTCAGAATTATGCCGCGTTTATCGGTCTTGACCCCGAACGATTGCTCTTACGCTTTGCTGAAGGACTGCAGCTTCGCCAGTCTCTGAAACAGGCTACCCGTCCAAAGAAAGCTGTTGGCAAAAGACCAACAGCCATCCATTATAGATTTCTCAGATTCCTTTCTATCGACATCCTTTTAGGGTTGGTCCTGGTGGCTTCTCTGGTAGGTTTTGTGATTTGGGGCGTTATTCAAATTAATACTATGCAGGCTGAACCCGAGCCTTTACCAACTTTTCCATCCATTGCTGATTCGCTGTTAATAC
>JACUUU010000124.1 GCA_014859065.1 Anaerolineales bacterium | reverse complement strand
GCATATTGCTGTTGAGAACCGTGTAGGTCTCATTGGGTTTTATCATGTTGATGCGGAATGGTTCTGGCTTGGTGCCTGGAGAGTTATTGCTCTCACCAGGTTGGATCGAAGGGAACAGGCTGGCGATATTCTTTGGAGAATCATAAGCGGATAAGATATATGGATGAAAAGTTGCGTATAGCCCATTTTAGCAATACATACCATCCGGTAATAAGCGGTGTAGTCCGCTCAGTGAGCACATTTCGGAAAGCACTGTCGGACCTTGGATATAGTGTGTTTGTTTTTGCCCAGGATGCATCTGATTACCAGGATGAAGAACCTTTTATTTTTCGCTATCCGACCGTTAAGTTGGGACTGCCACACGAGATCCCAGCGACAATTCCAATTTCACCCTTTATCGACAAGCTGTTTCCGTCATTAAAAGTTGACGTGATCCATAGTCACCACCCCATTTTGGTAGGACAAGCCGCAGCTCACATCGCTGAGAAGTATGAATTACCTTTGGTATTCACTTATCACAGTCGCTACCATGAGTATAGCCAATATCTACCGATTAAAAGCGAGGCAATAGACGAATTTGTTAGAGAAGTTATTAGAACGTGGTTGGATGGCTATATGAGCCGCTGCCAGCATATCGTTGCTCCTAGTGAGAGCATTCGACAGCAAATTATGCATGATCACAGCATAACCAGTTCTATCACAGTTATTCCAACAGGTATCGATGTGGAACTTTTTCGCAAGGCGGATGGTAAAAAAATCCGCAAACAACATGGTTGGGACCAGAAAAAAATCTTGTTCTCAATTGGACGGCTAGTAAGGGAAAAGAATTGGGACAAATTGTTGGAGGCTTTAAAGAGAGTAGTCGAAAGACATTCCGATGTAAAGCTTGTTTTGATTGGTGACGGGGATGAACGGGAAAATTTGGAAAATTATGCACAAGATCTAGGAATTATTAACCATGTGGAATTCCTGGGAAAAATACCATTTAATACAGTACCCGATTACTTCAAAGCTGCCGATTTATTTTGCTTTGCCTCGCGCTCTGAAACCCAAGGATTGGTTACAATGGAAGCGATGAGTGCAGGTTTACCAATTATAGCTGTGGATGGAACAGGGACACGTGATGTCGTATCAGATGGGATTGAAGGTTTACTGACCGAGGATGACGGTGAAGCGCTTGCAAAAGCAATCTGCTGGGTTTTGGAAGATGGTCAGCTTGCTTCCAAGTTTAAACTCGCTGCAGAAAAAAAGGCAAACATGTTTGCAATTGAAGAGCAGGCAAAAGCTCTGGTAAATGTCTACCGGGAAGCAATGGAAGCCAGAAAAGCAAATTTATTCGTGAAAGTCCATTCAGTTTCAGATCCGGCTATTTCTCGTTGAACTAGTGTTCTGTTCAATGTGATTCTAAAAATCAAAGCGTTTTTAATAGAACACTTTAAAAATTGTCCAGGGAATCTTGAGGCAAATACGAATATTAATTTTCATCTTGAACAATGTACAATTATTTATTACCAGTATTTTGATTTGATTTGTTAGCGCAACCTTGATGAAGTTCAATCAGTTCAGAATTATTATCCAAATTCGATAGATATGGAGGTAGTGTTATGGCGGTCAGAAAGTCATTGGCAGTTTGGGAAGGATCTTTGAGGGAAGGGAAAGGAATGATGCGAATTGGCAGTGGGGTATTCGAGGGTAGTTACTCATTTGCGTCTCGCTTTGAAGATGGCAGCGGTACCAACCCAGAAGAATTGATCGCTGCGGCTCATGCCGGTTGCTTCTCAATGGCTTTGAGCGCAGAACTAGGCAAGGCAGGTTTCGCTCCCAAGGTAATTCAAACCACAGCTAATGTTTACCTGGAAAAGATTGATGATAAACAGACGATCTCGAGAATTCACTTGGAAACTGAAGCTGAAATCCCAGATATCGATGAAGAAAACTTCAGGAAAATCGCAGAGGGGGCAAAATCTGGTTGCCCGGTATCGAGAGCATTAGCAAGTGTAGAAATCTCATTAAATGCCAACCTGCGAAGTTAGGAGCTCAATTTAATAGGGTTAAATCAGCCTCCGCCGGTGCGGTGAGGTGAACCCGGCGGAGGCTTTCGCCAAAGGAGGAAACAGCGATGAGCATCAGGAAGTGTCCTGACTCCCGTCTATGTTCCCCATTATCTTATCTGATTTGAGTTTTCTTTATCATTGCCAAAGGTCATAACTTCAAGGTGATTTTACTCACCTAGGGTTTCATGAGTGTTGAGAGTTTTTCCCAGATCCCCCGCACATTATTCAGGCTGAGATGTGCTTTGGTTTATATTATCGGCGTAATACTTGCATAGATGTTGAAGTGGGCATTGAGCACAGAGCGGCTTGCGTGCTTGACAGATTTCTCTACCTAACCTGATCAAGTTTAGATGTACGGGATAATAAGCCTCAGGAGGGAACAATTCAGCCAGGTGCGCGTGAGCCTGGTTGGCATTCATAGACGGAGGGCGCAACCCCACACGCCCACTCACCCGGTAGATGTGGGTATCAACAGGAAATGCAGGCATCCCCAATGAGAACAACAAAACAATAGCTGCGGTTTTGGGGCCAACTCCTTTGAATTGCATTAACCAGTCGCGAGCCTCGCTGGGAGATTTCTCCTTTAAGAAGTCGAGGTTAAATTCTCCGTGATTCTCTAAGATTTGTCTTAAGACTTTCTGGATTCGAGGTCCTTTTTGGTTTGCTAGACCCGCAGACCGAATGGCATCTATAACCTCCTCTGGTTTAGCATCGCAAACAGCTTCCCAATCTGGGAAGCGTTGACGTAAGGTATCAAATGCTCGATCGCGATTTGAGTCGTTTGTATTTTGAGACAGGATGGTTGAAATCAGCTCGTCCAATGGGGGTAAAGGATTACGCCATTTTGGATAACCATAATAATCAAGTAGAGTGAGATGGATTGAAAGAGCTTGAGTTCTCAGTTGATCGACCATGCTGGTATTTGAGCTGTTTGGTATAGCTTTTAACTCACACCGCTCAAAGAGAAACACGGTCGCGCTTCACCCACCTGGAGCTTCCTCCAGTTTCTTACTGGTTGGGTGGGTCCAAAGTCCGAGAATGCTTTCAGATCAGAGGATGTCAATGCCCCTAATTGGCGCAGTATTTCGAGGCAGACAGCAGGGCGGGCACGATTCTTGATATCACCATCTGAGATCTTAATAGTAATACCCAAACCAGGTGAATCGGGAGCAATCGTGCCAGGGAAGATACCGAGACCCTGATAACCTTCAGCTCCAGCTTTAGCAATAATGCGACCATTGGTTGTTTCCATCAAGTGGGTATCGAATCGTCCTTCTCCAGCAACCATGTCTGGATAAGATGTCATCGCGGAAGTGATTGTCTTACAAGCTGCAGCGCGCTCAGTTGATAAGCTTGAGGGATCTACCAGACGGGCAAATGCCAGGGCTGCTTTTTCTAATGGAACAGCAAAGTTTGGAGCAGAGCACCCATCGATCCCTACCACAATCTGGTCAACCGATAAGGAACACATCTCAGCGATGGACTTTAAAATTGCTTGTTGAACAGGATGTTCCAATTCAAGGTAGTCCTCTTTGGACCAGCCGTTCATTTGGGCAAATGCTAGCATGCCAGTATGTTTTCCGGAGCAATTGTGCCGGTTGCAGGTAGGTTCCTCGCCCCTTTCCCGTAGACGGTTGGATGTAGCTTCATCTATCGGTGGATGAGTGCCGCATAAAAGATCAGTCTCCTGAACGCCGGCTTTGGTTTGGATTGACACAGCGCGAGAAACATGTTTGTCAGTACCGTTGTGCGATGCACAAATCAACGCAATTTCAGAAGGGTGGAGAGAAAACTTCTCATGACCTCCACTTTCGATGAAGGGCAATGCCTGCAAAGGTTTGGCAGTAGACCGCATAAAAGTGACAACCTTTGGTTCACCATACCAGGCAATCAAGTCTCCTTGGGAATTCACTACTGCAATTGAGCCGTAGTGCAATGATTCAGGTATATTGCCGCGCCCAATTTCATAAATCGGTAAGTAACCAGTTTTATCCATGGTGATCGTGTAAATTAATCCTCGTTCGATAATTCTAAGGGACGGTAATGTAGGGAATAGTAATGATAGAGCCCATGCCGTAGCCGTTGGAAGTAGTGTTCTAACCGATCAGATGTTAAGTCAGGGAAATCCAGTAATTTGGGTATTAGGGCTTCTGTTTCTTCTGCTAGCGCATCCTTCTCTGCCAGCCGAATCAAACTTCTTAATATCTTGTTAAGGTATTTCCGCTGTTCACGGACACCCTTAATATCAACCAAACCACCTCGTCCACTGACTATGGAGTAATCCTTATATGAAGAAATCAGTACATCCAGCGATTGGATCCAGGCTTCCAGGTCGGCAGCAGCCAAAAACGGAGGTTGGTTCGGTAGGATGGTATCACCGACAAAAACAACCTTCATCTCGGGCATGATAGCCCAGATAGAACCTGAGGAAGGACCTGGATGGTGCTCAAGTTGTACTAATGGTAGTCCCCAATGGAAGAATAATTGATCTGTAAAAGTAATGTCTGGAGCTGCCCATCGAGCTCCAACCACATCATCGCTAAATTCCCATTCAGCTCCGCTATCGATGACTTGTCCCTTGAAAACAGAAGGGAGGTTGCGGAATACGTTGGCTGTTTTCTGATGAGCCACGATAGTTGTTTCGAACGCTCGAGCCCCCAAGGTTCGGTCGGGATGATGATCCAGGTTAACCAGGATTCGATTTGTGTTTGTTGCAAGATTTATCAATGCACTGCGCCAGGTACGGGCATCTTCGTTTCGTAAAGGAGCATCAATAAAGATGATGCCATGGGAAGCAACCACTGCTCCAACTGTTACTCCTGAATAAGAATCTTCAAAATAAATTCCTTGTTCAATTTGTTTCATAATTTTCCCTATTCTCTTATTCGTGGGAAACTGAGGTAAAAACAAGCACCCTCACCTATTTGGCTGTCTACCCAAATACGCCCGCCATGTGCTTCTACTGCTAGCCGGCAAAATGCTAGACCCAGTCCTAAGCCTTTGGGACCGCCTTTTAGCTGGACTCGGGAATATTTATCAAAAATTCGCTCTTTTTCGCTGGGCGGGATTCCTGCTCCAGTATCTTTGATCCAAATTAGGATAGACTCTTGGTCCTGATCTGCCCCAATGGTTATTGTGCCCCTTTGGGGGGTAAATTTCGACGCGTTCTCGAGTAAGTTTATAAATACCCTGCGAATCATATCCTCATCTACCAATATTGAGGGAAGATTGGATGGTAATGATTCCACAAGTTGCTGTTCTTTCTTATTGATAACTGGCAAAGTAATTTCAATTGCCTCTCCTAACAAGACTAAACTTGAATGAGGTTGACGGTTCCCCAGAGGTTGCCCTGCTTCCAGCCGGCTAATATCTAACAGAGAGCTGGTAAGACGTTGAATGCGTTCGGTCGATCGAATCGCTATCGTTACTATTGATTTTAGTGAAGGATCTTCATCTGCGGGCAGAATTGCATCCAGCAGATCTAAGCTTGAGACAACATTTGCCAACGGTGAGCGAAGATCATGGTAGATCATTGAGATCATGTCTTCCCTTAATGTATCCAATTCTTTTCGGGTTGTAATGTCGTGAAGGATCCATTGAAGATGCGATTTTCCATCGATCATTAATTCACGCACGTGAGCTTCTATTGGGACCCGGTCTTTATTATATGTTAATAACTCAGTTTCGTAAGAAATTGTCTTTGATGAGGCAACATCTTTTATTTTATCGGTGACCAAATGGGAATCTAAGGTTTGCAGCTGAGCAATTTTCATTTTTAAGAGCGTTTCACCATCAAAGCCGCTGCTCAATTGTGCCTGACGGTTCGCTTCGAGGATGGTCTGATCCCAATCTGTAATCAGGACAGGATCGATGTTGTCGTCGAAAAGATCCCGGTATCGTTGGTGAGCTGCTTGCAGGCTCTCATATAATCGAGCATGGCGAATAGCAGTTCCCGCAATATCAGCTATTCCTGTTAGTACTAACAAAGCATCTTGGTTTAGTCCGACCTTTCGGGTGTTAACTGCTTCTAGCAGTCCGACAACTTTCTTATTCGACCGGATCGGGGCATAAACAACTGCTGCCGTTTCGAATTCTGGTTCGTAAATTGCTTCTGAACTGAAAAAGGAATCTTCGTGCAGTCGAGAGAGAATTACCCCCTGACCTTCTTTATGAATTGAGTCCAAAACCTGATCTTCGATTTTTAGCACCTGACCGATAATTTCGAGCTCATGCTCCATAGTCGAGGCTTGATATTTTAATCGCTGATCAGATTGGTCGAGTAAAGCCAGGGAGACAATTTCAACATCTAAGGCTTGGCTTGTTTGAGTGAGAATGGCATGGATTACTTTTTCCAGGTGGAGAGCTCCGGTGATCGATGCAGCGCTATTGGCAACTGCGGTCATCACACGTGCCTGCCGTTGGCTTTCACTGTATAACCTGGCATTTAATACAGCAATTCCGGCTTGATCAGCGATCGCTTTCAAAAGCTCCAGGTTATCCAAAGTGAAAAAACCTGGAGACGGATGTACAAGGGTCATGACACCGACGACTTGATCACGAACGAGTAAAGGTGCACTCATTGCGGATTTTGGACCAGTGCGTTTGACATCATCATCTGGTCGGTGCATCCAGCGCTCATCGAGGCTGGTATCCGGGATTAAGACACCCTGCCGATGATTGGCTACCCATCCCGCCAAACCACCCTCAAAGATGATGCGCAATTGGTGGGTGGTATTAACATGAACACGATCACCCACAACAATAATGGATTCAACTGCTTGGCCTTTATCATCCACCACGATGATGCTGCCGTTAGCTGCCCCTATGTTACCAAGACATAAGAAAAGAACCCGCTTGAGTAAGGTTTGAATATCTAGAGCTGAGGCTAACTCACGGCTGATGTTGTAAAGCAATTCCAAGGAGGTGCGGGTATATCCATCTTCCTGTTTATTTTCAACCATAGTCTTTCACCCTTTATAGTATCGTTTTTAACCCGCTTCCGGTATTCATCAATAGGACTTTGTCTTTATCCTTGACCCGACCCTGGTCTCTCAAAAGCATCAAAGCTGCCAAAGTTGCCGCACCTTCGAATGCGGCTAATATTCCTTCAAGTTGCGCCAGTTGTTTACTGGCTTGCTTAATTTGTTCATCACTCACGGCCAGTGCATATCCCTGACTGGCATAAATGGTATCCAGAATCAAGCGATCGGCAAATGGCTCGGGGACACGCAAGCCATTGGCAATTGTTTGTGCATCCTGATGAATATTGACACGGTCCCTATTCTCCTGAAAAGCACGTACAATGGGAGGGCAGGCTTCGGTTTGAACGGCTACCATGCGTGGGAAGCGCTCATTAATCCACCCCATCGCGAACAATTCTCCGAAAGCTTTCCACATTCCCACCAATCCTGTACCACCACCTGTTGGATATACAATCACATCTGGCAGCTGCCAACCAAAACATTCTGCAATCTCCAGCCCCATGGTCTTTTTACCTTCCAGACGATAGGGTTCTTTAAACGTCGACATATCGAACCAATTTGAATTTATGTCTTGTTTATCCGAGTCACTGTGGGCAGCTGCAGCCGATCTGGCTTCGATTGCTGCCTCGCTGATCGAACCTTCCACCAAAACCAGATTTGCTCCAGCTAGGCGTACTTCTGCCTGGTTTGAACGATCAGATTGTCGGGGCATAAAGACATGAGCTCTACAACCTGCTCGAGCTGCATAAGCTGCTAATGCTGCTCCTGCATTTCCAGCTGTTGGAATGACGAAAGTATTTACCCCTAATTCTAAAGCGCGTGAGACTGCGACAGACAACCCCCGTGCTTTGAAAGTTCCGGTAGGGTTTCGCGATTCGTCTTTCACGAACAAGTTTGAAATTCCTACGTATTTACCCAGACGAGGCAATGAAAAAATAGGTGTATCACCTTCCCCCAGGGTAACCTTGCAACCAAGCTGTCTTAGTGGAAGAATTTCTGACCAGCGCCACAAACCAGGTGGCCTTGTGTGGACATCGCCAGGGGTAAGATACTGAGATACAGCATCGAGGTCGTAGCGTGCTAACAATGGGGAGTTGCAACGGTGGCAAATTGACTGCAGGACATCTGCATCAAATTCCCTCCTGCATTCAGGACACTCCAGATGGGTGAGAGTTGAGGTCTTCGGGCTATAATCCATACTGGTTAATTGTTCGAATTAACGCATTTATGCCAGTATAGCACAATTAATGACCTGAAATTCAACTTAATAGTGTCCAGGAATAGGATGGTCTAATGCAAGTTTGCTTAAGATCACAATTGAGGTAGATCAAGCATCAAAACTTCAGCAGCAAGGCGGGCATTAATGTTCCTCTCTAACATATGAGATGTGTGATTAAGCTTGGAGAGGACTAACCAGACTCTCTCAAGACTCATACGAGAGACCAGCATGTCGATCATCTCACTTAAATCTGGGTTAGTTAACGGCGTAGAAGCACCAGAAGTGCGCAAGAGGACATCACGCCAGAATGAAATCCAAATATGAAGGGCAAGATGCAGCTTTTCTTTGTCATCAGCCAGCGATTGGATATAAGCAAAGCGATCTATTCTCCCACCTTTCAGCAGATTAATTAGATCCTCGATCAAAGTTTGGCGTAGTTCGAGTTTTTCTGGTTGTCGATGCCAGTCAATCGCTTGTCCGGGCCTGCCATCTGAAAGGTGGGCTAGCAATTGGGCTTGATCGTGAGAGACTCCGTGGAAATCAATTAACCCCTGGCTGATGATATCGACCGGGATTGGCCGTAACCGAATAACCTCACAGCGGGATACAATCGTGGGCAGAAGTCGCTCGCTACTTTCAGCTGTGAGCATCAAGATAACCTGGGGGGGAGGTTCTTCCAGCGTTTTTAGCAGCGCGCTGGCTGCAAAGGGATTTGCTTCCTCAAAGCGCAGAAAAAGCGCAACCCGAAAACGAGCTTCAAAAGGGGTAAGTGACAGGTTATGTTGGACGTCTCGGATTTGGTGGATCCGTATCTCGCTGCTTCCTTCTTCTGTTTGAACGACTGATAGATCAGGGTGGGCCATGCTATCTATTAAATTACATGCCCGGCAAGAAAAACATGGCTCACCTGGGGAAAGAGGTTCGAGACAATTGACCGCTTGAGTGAATCTGAGTGCCAGGGTCCTGCGTCCTACCCCTGAAGGACCAGTGAACAGGTAAGCATGTCGTAACCTTCCCTGGGCAGTGTGTTCCTTGAGCATTTTTACAGCCCAATCATGACCGATAATATCCCAACCCATGGTTTTATTTTAGCCCAGATTTTTGTCCGAAACAAGCCAGGTATGGCAACATCCTTATGACTTTCTAAAAACTCTTATGAGCTTGTATTGCTCATCCGGTTGACACCCCTCTCACCTGAAGTTACAATTTTGCCAATGGATTTTATCACCCAATTGAATCCCCAACAGAAACAAGCTGTCGAGGTCAATGCAGGACCAGTGCTGGTCTTGGCTGGACCTGGATCGGGGAAGACGCGCGTACTGACCAGCAGGATTGCCTACCTGGTTGGTTTTTTGGGGGTACGACCAACCCAGATAATGGCAGTGACATTCACCAATAAAGCCGCGCGGGAGATGGAACAACGGGTAGTAGCCATGGTGGGAAGCCAGGCGGGTGGGGTTACCTTGGGTACTTTTCACACCATTTGCGCGCGAATATTGCGAAGGGAG
>JACUUU010000459.1 GCA_014859065.1 Anaerolineales bacterium | reverse complement strand
CAGGTCGTCCCGGTTGGTCACCAGCATCCCCCCCTCGCCGGTTGCCAGGTTCTTGTTGGAGAAGAATGAAAAGCAACCAATATCACCAAATGTACCCAGATGGCGACCATTTAGATAGGCGCCAGGGGCGTGCGCGGCATCTTCGATGACCGCTAACCCGTGCCTCCTGGCGATTTCGGTTATTTCCGCCATGGCCGCCGGATAGCCGCCGTAGTGCACGACCATGATCGCCCTGGTACGCGGGCTGAGGCGCGCCTCCACATCTTGTGGGTTGAGATTCAGGTCATCAGCGCCGCTCACCTCTCCAAAGACAACTTCCGCGCCGCAGTAGAGCACCGCGTTGGCAGAAGCCGCGAAAGTAAGCGCTGGCAGGATGACCTCGTCCCCGGGCCCAATCCCCAACGTCAGGCAAGCCAGGTGCAGCGCAGCTGTGGCGTTGGTGACTGCCACCGCATGCCTGGCTGCGCTTAGCTCCTTGAAGCGCGCTTCAAACTCAGCTGTGACAGCTCCCATGGTGAGCCAGCGTGAGCGCAGCACCTTCAAGACCGCTTGCTCCTCCTCTGTGCCGTAGTTTAAATCGGCGAGCGGGACTTTCCAGGTCATCATCAGGTTAAAAAGATTTCCTCAGGGCTAAAGCGCACATCCCGCTTCTCAATCACCCAATATCTGCTCGCGCAGGGATTCGAAGTCCTGGACAGCTTGTTCGTAATCGTCCTCCCGACCCAGGTCCTGCCAGTAGCCATCGTAGGAATAGCCTTTTACTCGTTCACCCGCCTCGATCAACCGCAGCACTAAATCGGGGAAGTCTAAATACTGGTTGCAGGGGATGTATTCGAGCACTTTTGGCTCGAACAGGTAGATGCCCATCGAGACGTTGTAATCGTAGATGGGCTTTTCGATGTAGTGAGCGATCCGGTCATCACCATCGTATTGGATGACACCCAGGTCGACTTTGACTCGGCGGGTGTGGGTGGCAATCGTGGCAACCGCCTCATTCTGCTGGTGCGCAGCGATCATGTCACGCAGGTCCAGGGTAGTGAGCACGTCCCCGTTGGCAACCATAAAGGTCTCATCTAATCCTTCGATCAGGGAGAGAGGCCCGGCGGTCCCCAACGGAAATTCTTCGAAAGAATAGCTGATCTTTAGGCCAATCCGCTGCCCCCCCTGGAAGAATGCCTGCATCAGGTGCGACAGGTGCCCGACGGTCAGGATTACCTCCTTGATCCCAGCGCGCTTCATCTGCCGCAGGATGATCTCAAGGATAGGCATATCCCCAACCGGCATCAGCGGCTTGGGTAAAATTTTCGTATACGGAGCCAACCGGGTGCCCTTCCCTCCGGCTAAAATAACTGCTTTCAATATGCACCTCCGAGAAAAACAAGAAGACAGTAGCCAGAAGTCAGTATTCAGATTTTTTTAGGCGTGGTGCTATTTTTCTGGTGTATGCTGACAGCAGCTTGCTAACTTCTTCTAATTGTTAATAAAGTTGAGTAGTATCTCCATATCCTAAATCATTTGACAGGATCAGGAAATAACGACACTCTTCCAGTGAAGATCTAGATATATTGAGAAAACGAACTTTGTCAGGCTAGCTGTTTCTGGCGAAGCCCTCTGCTATGTTAGCGGGAATAGAAACTGCAGCTCTTCTGAGCTGGGCAACTAAAA
>JACUUU010000123.1 GCA_014859065.1 Anaerolineales bacterium | reverse complement strand
CCTCGTTGCAAGGTGCAGCGGATGGAATTCTCCTCCAGAGCGCGTTTGAATTGTCGCCCAAATCTCGGCAGAGGCTGGTTGATACCGTCGAACGGCAGGTAGGTGTACAGTTTCCGTTGCAGTTCGAAGTTGTCCCTGAACTGATGGGTGGTATTACCATCAAGGGTTACAGTTATGAAACAACCTGGAACCTGGAAAGATACTGGAAAGATCTGGAGTCAGGCTTAGAACAAGCCCTGGAACAAGAACTTGCCGGAAAATTACTCAAAACAGTGGATGCAGGAGCGGGAACATGAACCAGGTAAATGAACAGGCACCTGCAATCTTGGAAGGCTTATCAACGACCTTTGACCGTGTACTGTCTGAATTACAGATTGAGGTAACACCCAAAGAGATTGGGCGGGTTGTAGCTATAAGCCCAGGGATCGCACGCGTGGATGGCCTGCCGGGGGTGAGAATGGAAGAGCTGGTGCGCTTTTCCGATGGAAGTATGGGTGTAATCTTTAACCTGGAAGCCGAAACAGTGGATGTCATCCTGCTGGATAAGGGCATCGACTTGGTGGCGGGTAGCGAGGTGCAGCGGACAGGTATGGTGCTGGAGGCACCAGTAGGAGAAAGTTTGCTTGGACGGGTGATCGATCCCTTGGCGCGTCCATTGGACAACCGTGGACCAGTGCGAACTTTTGCGAAACGACCTGTGGAAAGGGATGCCCCAGCGGTAATGGATCGAGCCGCGGTAGACATACCACTGCAAACCGGATGGAAGGTAGTTGATGCTTTGATCCCGATCGGGCGCGGCCAAAGAGAGCTGATCCTGGGAGATCGGCAGACAGGCAAAACGGCTTTAGCCCTGGATACTATCATCAACCAAAAAGGAAAAGATGTCATCTGCATTTATTGCGCTATTGGACAACGTGGTTCAGCGGTAGCTGGAATTGTCAATGATTTGGAACAGCATGACGCCCTTGAATATTCCATCGTTATCGTGGCTGCTGGAGAAGACCCACCTGGTTTGCAGTATATCGCTCCTTTTGCAGCTACGACCATGGCGGAATACTTCATGGAAGAAGGGCGAGATGTACTTATCATCTATGATGATTTATCCCGACATGCGCGCACTTACCGGGAAATTTCGCTTCTGATGAGGCGGCCTCCGGGGAGAGAAGCGTTTCCGGGTGATATTTTCTACTTGCATTCACGCTTGCTGGAACGCGCGGGCAGGTTGAGAGCAGATCTTGGTGGTGGCTCCTTGACTTCGCTCCCTATTGCCGAGACGGAAGCTCAAAACATCTCCGCATATATCCCCACAAACCTGATTTCCATCACGGATGGTCAGATCTATCTCTCCCCCGAACTATTCCAGAAAGGGATTTTGCCGGCGGTAGATGTAGGCAAATCGGTATCCCGAGTTGGGGGACAGGCTCAGATTCCAGCTTATCGAGCGGTAGCTGGCGATTTGCGTCTCTCCTATGCTCAATTTGAGGAACTGGAGGTGTTTTCCCGCTTCAGCACACGGTTAGATGAAGACACGCGCCAAAAACTAGAGCGCGGCCAACGGGTACGCCAGGTGCTCAAGCAAAAGCAGTACCACCCTATCCCGGTTTCAGAACAGGTGCCGGTTCTCTTAGCAGTAACAAAGGGAATCTTCGATGACCTGCCTATACAGCTGGTGGTTAAGGCTGAGGAGGGATTGCGAAAAGCAGTTGTAGCAGAGTTGCCTGAGTTGCTTTTAAAGATTGAGCAGAGAGAGCCGCTGGTCGATCGGGATAAAGAGGTGTTATCAGATGTTGCCAGGAAGATCGTTGCCGAGATTGCCAGTGGAGAAGATCATGTCTGCGCTTGAAGGGTTACGCAAGAAAATAAACGTGGCTGAGGACTTGCACTCAATTGTTAAAACGATGAAGTCTCTGGCAATGATTAATATCCGGCACTATGAGAAGGCGGTGGCATCATTGGCTGACTACAATCGTACGATCGAAATGGGCCTGCAGGCCTTGTTCAAGTGGAACCCGGAATTGCTCTTCACCAACCCAAAGCGTTTTGGCGGGTTTAGTGGTGCAATCATATTTGGCAGCGACCAGGGGTTATGTGGGCGGTTCAATGAAAACATTGTCGAGCACGCCTTGGTCGCTCTAGATGATTTTGGGTACCAGATTGAGGATTTACACATAGTCTCAGTTGGAGAACGAGTTCACAATCTGCTAAACGAGGCGGGAGGGGTGGTTGAAAAAGCCTACCATGTTCCTGCTTCATTGACTGGGACCACGGATTTACTACAGAAAGTTTTGCTCGATATTGAGGCATGGCAAACCCAAAGGGGAATAGGCCGGGTTCTCCTGTTTTACAACCACCCACTATCAGCTGTAGCCTATCATCCACAGACCACTCAACTCCTCCCGCTTGACCAAGCAGAGATGGAAGAACTCGCTAGCCAAACTTGGCCGGGCAGTGGTTTTCCAATCTATAACCTGGAGCGAGATCGAATGTATTCTCGCTTAATCCGTCAGTATTTGTTTGTTACCTTATACCGGGCAATTGCCGAGTCGGCAGCCAGCGAGAATGCCAGCCGTCTGGCGACATTACAGTCTTCCGAGAAAAACATTGAAGAAAGCCTGGAAAGGTTAAACACACAGTTCCACCAGCAGCGCCAGGATGCCATCACCGATGAGCTGCTCGATATTGTTGCTGGTTTCGAAATCCTAGCTAAAAATTGAAGAGAAAAAACGATGACCATTAACCCTATTTACTTCCTAATACTCATTCCCGCCCTGTTGGCCTGGTTTGCCCAGGCGCGGGTGCGAAAAGTTTACGAGATTAATGAGGCCAAGCCGAATAGACAACAAGTCAATGGGCTTGATGCTGCCAGGAGACTACTTGCTTTTCATTATCTCAAAGATGTATCTGTTGAGACCGTTCCCGGCAAGCTGTCCGATCATTATGACCCAGCCTCCAAGACCATGCGCCTTTCAAACGAAGTTGCTACTTCGCGATCAATCACCTCACTGGGAATCGTCGCCCATGAGGTGGGACATGCAGTTCAGGATGCCGAGGGCTATCATTTCATGCGACTGCGCACCTCGATGGCAAACCGAATCAGCGTGGCAGCGCAATGGAGTTCGTTTGTGTTCCTGGGAGGCATCCTTTTCCGCATCCCTGTTTTGATGATACTTGCAGGGGTATTCATGTTCGCTATGCTCTTATTTACGCTGGTGACACTGCCGGTAGAGAGAGATGCCAGTAAGCGGGCGTTGAAATCTCTAGAACAAACTGGGCTGGTAGCTGGAGACGAAGCTAAAGGAGTCCGGCAGGTTTTGAATTCAGCTGCATTTACCTACCTGGCCAGCCTGGGACAGCGATTGGCGAGCTTTCTGTTCTTTGCAGTGGTCATCCTGCTCGCAAGAGGAGTGCCTCAGCTGTAAAATTTCCTCCTGGTTTGTCGTTTATTTTTCGTTGGACTCAATTAAGATCATAGTAGATGGAATCTGTAATATCGGAGGTAAGGAGACCTTAGCAAATAGCAGGTTCTAATACTTTGATGAAGCTTGAAGTTTCTGTCTAAAACGTTCCCAATTAATTGAATTATATTTGACAGAACTCTAGCAGCTGGGTGTATTAAGTTCGTAACCAGAAATAATCCCAGGCTGGATTATGGTAGACTCGGGTGGATTAGACAATTCACTCCGAGTTCCTGCTGCTCATAATGAATGATCCCATCCTTACAATTGCCAAACAATTGAATGTCCCCGTAGAACAAGCTACTGCTGCAGTAGAACTACTGGATGCTGACAACAGCGTGCCTTTTATCGCCCGCTACCGCAAAGAAGCAACTGGGGGATTGGATGAAGAACAGCTGCGCCTTATAGCTGGTATGTTGGTAAAGATTCGAGCATTGAATGAACGCCGGGAAACTGTCCTGAAAACGGTCGAAGAACAGGGGAACCTCACCCCCGAATTGAGACACAAGCTGCTTGCTGCAGCCACGATGACCGAATTAGAAGACTTGTATTTGCCTTACCGGCCGAAAAGGCGCACACGCGCCAGCGTAGCGCGAGAAAAGGGCTTACAACCTTTAGCTGACCTTATCCTTGAGCAGGTGCGAAGTGAAAAAACCGTGCATGAATTAGCTGCCCCTTACTTGAGCGATGAGGTGCAATCAGCACAAGATGCCTGGGCGGGAGCTTGCGACATCGTGGCTGAAACCATCAGCGACCATGCTGAAGTGCGCCAGGAGACGCGCCGAAAAGCCATGCAGTGGGGCTGGTTGCTCAGCGAAAAGATAGATAATTCTCAGGATGAAAGGCAAGTCTATAGTGGATATTATGAGTTCGAACAAGGGGTGGCCCGTCTGCGCCCACACCAGGTCTTGGCGATCAACCGCGGTGAGGCAGACAAGGTACTGCGTGTCAAGATAAATGTACCTGAGCGTGACTGGCGCGAAGCTATTCAGCGTGTTTTTCGTCCCGTGCGCGGTTCTCCACTAGCTGCTTATTTGGATTCTTCTATAGATGACGCCGCCGAGCGACTGCTGCTGCCAGCCATAGAACGGGATGTGCGCCGGAAGTTAAGTGAGCGGGCTGAAATACACGCTATCGCTGTGTTTAGTGACAACTTACGCTCTTTGCTCAACCAACCACCTCTATCTGGGTATGTGGTCATGGGCATCGATCCTGGCTATCGCACCGGATGTAAAGTTGCGGTTGTCGATGCGACTGGCAAGGTAATGGATACCACCACGATATATCCTCACCAACCTCAAAAAGAATGGCAGCGATCTCTGGAAACCCTGGAAAGCCTGGTAGTTCAATATCGAATCAGTCTTGTAGCGATTGGTAATGGGACTGCCTCAAGGGAAAGCGAAGCGCTGATCGCCGAGCTTATCCATAACATGGTCAGTACCGGGAATGAGCTGTTAGAGGTCGGTGGCTTGCATTACCTGATAGTCAATGAGGCGGGGGCGAGCGTGTATAGCGCCAGCCCTTTAGGTAGAGCAGAACTTCCCAACCTTGACGTAAGCATGCGTGGAGCGGTCTCGATTGCGCGTCGTGTTCAAGACCCGCTGGCTGAACTGGTAAAAATCGATCCCAAATCGATTGGTGTGGGATTGTACCAACACGACATCGACCAGAAACGCCTGAACGAGTCATTGAGCGGGGTTGTAGAGAGCGTTGTCAATCAGGTAGGTGTGGACGTGAATACCGCTTCACCTGCACTGTTGACTTATATTTCCGGCATTGGCCCAAAACTGGCACAGCAGATCGTGAATTATCGAGATGAACAGGGACCATTTGCAGAGAGGAACGATCTGCTCAAGGTGCCCGGGTTAGGACCGAAAGCTTTCGAGCAGTCAGCTGGTTTTCTACGCATCCGCGCAGGCAAATATCTATTGGATGCCAGCGCCATCCATCCCGAAAGTTATGCGGTAGCCGAAGAGGTGTTGAAAAGAGCTGGGCTCAGTACTGAGCAGCCTTCTGAAGAATGGGGAGAGGCTCTGGATGCTCTGCTGGCGCGCACTGCCTTAGAAACTCTGGCAGCGGAACTGGATACGGGAGTACCAACTTTGAGCGATATCCTGGAACAGTTGGTGCGTCCCGGCCGCGACCCACGCCAGGATTTGCCAACGCCGGTTTTACGCAGCGATGTTTTGAGCATGGAAGATCTGACGGTCGGAATGAGGTTAAAGGGCACGGTGCGCAATGTGGTCGATTTTGGTGCGTTTGTAGATATCGGTGTAAAACAAGATGGGCTGCTGCACCGCAGCCAGATTCCTCAAGGAACAGCCCTGAGTGTCGGGCAGGTGATCGATGTAGAGGTGCTTTCTGTAGAAATCGAACGTGGGCGTATAGGATTGCGTTGGGGAAGGGGGGATTAATTACAAGAGCTGCACGGATTGTAGCCAACCCGCGCAGCTCAGTCTACCAGCAGACGTTATTTCAGTCGCAGAAGCCTCATCCCATTGAGGATCACGACCAGGACTGAGACCTGATGTACCAGCATGCCTCCAGCCATATGAACTTTCCCAAGCAAGACGCCTGCTAAGAGGAATGAAACCGTAGCCAGAGCAATGAAGACGTTTTGGTGGATGTTGCGCAGGGTCGCTTTGGAAAGTCGGATGGCTTCTGAGACTTTCAACAAATCATCGGACATAAGCGCAATATCAGCGGTCTCGATCGCGATATCTGTGCCAGCAGCTCCCATGGCAATCCCAATATCAGCCGTTGCCAGGGCAGGAGCATCATTGATCCCATCCCCAATCATGGCAACCACGTGACCTTCACGCTGCAGCTGCTTGATGACGTTGAGTTTACCTTCGGGCAGCAGTTCTGCATGTACTTCGCTGATACCAGCCTGTTTGGCGATGGATTCGGCTGTGCGGCGATCGTCCCCGGTGAGCATGACGATCTTTTTGACACCACTTTGAAGGAGCTGTTTTACCATCAGGGAGGTGGAACTGCGGATGGGGTCTGATATGCCCAGGATACCAATTTCATCACCATCTACAGCCACGATGACAGCAGTCTTCCCGGATGACTTCAAGCGATCCAGGTGGGCCTGGGAATCAGAGTGGCGTTCGATCCCTAATTCTTCCATCAATACCGAGGTGCCAACCGAGACGCTGTGATTTTGAAAAGTGGCGGTGATACCTTTGCCAGTTGTCGATTGGAAGGTGTCGGCTGAGGGGGGTTGAACACCTTGAAGGTCGCTCTCTGCCATGATCGCACGGGCCAGGGGGTGTTCAGAGCCAGCTTCAGCAATTGCAGCCCAGTATAATACTTCTCGCTCACTGGTTTTCAATTGATCGTCATCTGGATCGAATTGAGAGTCTTCAGGGTCACCCAACCAGCCCGCGTCTCCATTAGCGGCTATGACCGCCAGCTCAGGCTGCCTGATTTCAACGGGTTTTAAGGGGATGATATCGGTGAGGCGAGGCTTGCCTTCGGTAAGGGTGCCGGTTTTATCCACAGCCAGGGCAGAGATTTTTCCAGCGTTCTCCAGGTATTCGCCGCCCTTGATGAGGATGCCGCCTTTTGCTGATCGTCCGATGCCGGCGACGACAGATATTGGGGTAGAGATCACCAATGCGCCTGGGCAGCCGATTACCAACAGCGTCAATGCCAGGTGGATATCACCAGTAATCAGAAAGAATACTACAGATAAAGCGATGATGCCGGGAGTGTACCAGCGGGCGAAGCGTTCGATGAAGCGTTGAGTGGGGGCTTTCTCATCTTGAGCTTCTTCGACCCGACGGATGATGCGCGCCAGGGTGGTATCCGCGCCAACACCGGTGGCACGCACTTTTAACAGGCCGTTTTGGTTAACCGTGCCAGCAAAGACCGGCGAACCAGCAGATTTCTCCTCCGGCATCGGCTCCCCGGTAATGGCGCTCTCGTCGACTGCGGACTGCCCATCAACGACTTCTCCATCCACGGGGATTTTGGCGCCGGGTTTCAACAAGACGATTTCGTCTTGCAGCACTTCACCCGGTGAAACCTCTACCTGGCGACCATCCCGCTGAACGATCGCAACCGTGGGAGCGAGATCGAGAAGCTGTTGCAGAACCTGGCGGGTGCGGGTCAATGTGCGTGCTTCCAGATAAGCTCCGAAGACGAACAGGAAAGTCACCGCGGATGCTTCCCAGTACTCACCGATAATCAAAGCTCCGCCTGCTGCGATGGTCACTAATAATTCTATGCTGATGTGCCGGCTGCGCAAGCTGGTGTAGGCGCGGGCAGCGATATCGCTGCCAGCTAACAAAGCTGCCATGATGTGCAACCAGTTCGCCAGAGGGATCATATTCAGCAGATATTGAGCTGTCAGGGCGAGCAGTATCAGGCTGCCGCTGGTGATCGTCAACAACTTGCGTCGTTCTTTCGGGTTTCCCAAACCAAATTTGATCTTTGTCATCGTCATTTCCTCACAGTTTGAACCTTTTTATTTGATGATCCTAAAAAGCTGCCACTTTTGCCTGGTATCCGACACTGCCTACAGTCGTGACCAATTGGCTGGTTGGCGCTTTCTCAGGATCGTGTTCAACCTCGATGCGACCGGTATTGAAAAAGACCTTGGCGTCAGCGACCCCATCGATGGTTTTCAGTGCTTTCTCGATTTTTGCTACACAAGAGGGGCAATTTAGATCTTGACTTCTTAATATTGTCTTCATGGTTTATTATCTCCTTCGAATATGGGTTTATTATTTTGTTGTCCATAATGTATCACCCCCCAATAGAAAGTTCCATGAGCCAGATCAATTAACCGCGTTAATAAAAAAAAGATCCTTGTAAAGTCAATTTGGCAAGGATCTCCCCTTTCGATTGAAGGAGGTTTGGCGAATTAGTCTCCAGCAAGCCTTTCCAGGGCGAGGCGGTCTGTAACAGCAATCCACTGCCGGCCTGATTCGATTAGTCCCTGTTTGTGAAACTGGCTTAATACCCGGCTGGCAGACTCTGTAGTAGTGCCGGTCATTTGTGCCAGGTCATCGCGTGAAAGGGGCACTTCGATTAACAGCCCCACATCGCTGTTCTTTCCGAACTTATCAGCCAACCTGAGCAAAGTGAACGCCAGCCGTTTCTCGACTGAATATGCGCTGATTTGCCTGATCATTTCTTGGGCTGCATTCAGACGACGGGAGGTGATCTCCAGCACAGCCATCGCCACCCCAGGAAAGCTATCCAAAATCTTGTGGAACTCACTCTTTTCAATTGTCAGGATGCATGCATTGGTTTGCGCCTGAGCTGTTTCAGCATTCAGCTCTTGTTCGAGGTGAGAAAGACTTCCAAAGAATTCGCCGGGTGTCAGCAGATCTAACATCACATCTTTCCCGCTAACTGTATGCCGGATGAGCTTTACCCTTCCATCGGCAACTACAAAGAGAGAAAAAGCTGGATCACCTTCGTAATAAATATATTCTTCGGCAGAAAAACCCTTCTCATGGAAACGCTGGTTAACCTTTGCCAGATCATGGGGAGGTAAAACCGCGAAAAAAGGGACCCGGCTGAGGATCTCCAGCCTTAAATCGGTTGAACACATATGTGCCGGGACATGTTTCAATTCGATGGGCGTCTTTCTACGTTCGGTCATGTCAAGTTCCACTGTTCGGGGTTGTGAATATATTCTACCCTTTTTCCAACATCTGATTGGTGATAAATCGTAGATGGGATGGCTATCCTGCGAACAATATTAAAACACATTCTCTTGATAAGTATAATTAGCAATAGAATTGAGGAAGACAGGAGTCCAACATGAGCATTCTCGATCAATTATCTTCCCGGGTTGGTGATCGCAGCGAGGCAGCTAACCGCTCTGTGGCCACCCAATGTCTGCAAAGCCCAGGGCTATTAAACGATATAGGGTATGGATTAAATAGCGAAGATGCGGACCTGCTGGGTGACTGCGCCGAGGTGATGACTATGGTTGCGAAACAAAAACCCGTATTGATACTCCCTTTCTGTAAACAACTTCTCTCCCTGCTCGATCACAATAAGACAAGGGTAAGGTGGGAAGTCATGCATGCTGTATCATTGATTGCGAGATTGATCCCCCAAACTATTGAGGACAACCTGTATTTGCTGAGGAATCTCATCCAAGAAGATGTCAGCGTGATCGTGCTTGATCACGCGGTTGATGCTGTTGGACATTATGCCGGTGTAGGCATGGCAGAGGCTGAAAAAGCGTATCCGAACTCATGGAAACCTCACTATTTTATACTGATAAAAATATGGACATTGTTCAGGATCTGTTGTTAAATTTCCTGGCGCTCGAACACCAGACAGGCTGCTAACAGTGAGACAAAAATCAATCCCAGGCTCACAATTAAAGCTGGCCAAGCGCTCTCGCTGACCCCCAATACGGCAAGCTGGCCCCACTTGGGGAGCTGGCTGGGGAGATAATCGCCGACTGTGGGTATCGAACCCAATAAGCA
>JACUUU010000122.1 GCA_014859065.1 Anaerolineales bacterium | reverse complement strand
TGGTTGACTTGTTTGGATATGAAATGAAGGTCACACAGGTTGCTGCTGCAGACGAACTTGCAGCTGCTGCCTCATTATTGATGGGGCAATCTGCTGAAGGGAAACCAGTTGTACATGTTCGTGGGTTCCCATACCCTTTGAGGGATGCTTCAATAAAGGAATTACTCCGCCAAAAGGAGAACGATCTTTTTAGATAAGTACTATTGAAATAGATTGGTGGTGAAGCGCATGTTCGGAGCGACGCGGTAAAATTGAACTAACTATCGTAGGTGTTCTGTTATTTACCAAGAATATTGTTGATCAGGTGTTACGGATGAATTATTACGTTCAAATATTTTATAATATTAAACCAAGCGCAAGCCAATTCTCATGAGAGTTGTTGCATTAGCAGGAGGGGTAGGTGGAGCTAAGATGGTGGATGGTTTGGCTCAAGCTTTACCTCCCAATGATTTGACTGTAATTGTAAATACTGGTGATGATTTTGAATTTTTGGGATTAAAGATTTGCCCCGACCTCGATACGGTATGTTATACATTAGCTGGTATCGCCAATCCAAGTACGGGCTGGGGAAGAGCGGATGAGACCTGGAACGCTTTAGAAAATATAGTTGCGCTTGGAGGCCCAGGTTGGTTTCGGCTAGGTGATAAAGATTTGGGAACGCATTTTGAGCGTACTCGTTTATTAAAAACAGGTTGTTCATTAAGCCAGATAACAGATCGGTTTTGTAAATCATGGGGAATAATACACCGTATATTACCGATGAGTGATGACCCAGTATCAACCATAGTCTGTTCTAATCAAGGTGAGATACCATTTCAAGAGTATTTTGTTCGCTTGCGTTGTGAACCAAAAGTGATTGGATTTAAATTCAATGGAGTTAAACTGGCGAGACCTTCACCGGGAGTACTAGAGTCTATTAAGCAAGCAGATCTTGTAGTGATATGCCCTTCGAACCCTTGGGTTAGCGTAGATCCAATCATATCTGTTGATGGGATATTCGACGGAATTAAACCACAAGTTGTAATAGCGATTTCACCAATCATTGGTGGGCGTGCTGTGAAGGGACCAGCCGCAAAGATGTTTGTTGAACTTGGTATCAAGCCTTCACCTGCGGCAGTGGCTAATCATTATGGCTCAAAACAAAATGATGGAATTTTGAATGGCATAGTTATAGATAACGTGGATGAGATTTATAAAAATCAAATTTCTGAGCTGGGATTTGAAGTTCTGATAACAGAGACAGTAATAAATTCCCCCTCAGCACGTCTTCAATTGGCACAAAACGTGCTGCTTTTTGGTAGAAATCTGTTGGAATCCTTTACTTAGAAGGTGATCCGGTGGCTTATGAAATCGACTTAAGATCCTTTCGGCAAGATTTTATACATACCTGTGCCGCAGACTGTGCAAGTACCTTTCATCGCTGGACGGCCATTCTTCATGGTTACCTTCTCAGTGTCTTTCATCTCTCTCTTTTGTTTGCATTTGACGCAATATGCAATTTCTGCCATGATAAAACCTCCTTTAGGAAAATGAATTATCAATGAGTTTATCATATTTTTTCAAATAATTACTACTCAAATAAAATTGATCTCAAACGGGATTTTGGGATAATAATCTACGAAAGGAAGTAAAAGATATGACATTTTGGGCGATCGTTCCGGTAAAACCTTTACGCCGGGGTAAATCGCGATTGGCTGGAATATTATCGGAGAGCGAGCGGACCGATTTGAACAAACACCTGTTGAGTCATACTCTAGACACGATAAAGTCTATTCCAGAAATTGAACAAATATTAGTAGTCAGTCGTGATCCAGCAGCCTTAGCGCTTGCTCGTAGTCATGGTGCGCGTACACTTCTAGAAGACGGACTACTTAATCTAAATGTAGCATTGACGCGAGCAACAATCGTGGTTCAAGAGTTCGCTACCCATGGGGTGCTGATTATGCCCGCTGATCTACCATTAATCACACCTGAAGATTTAAAGTTGATGATGGAACGAGTTAAAGATCCACCTGTAGTGGTAGTGGCACCTGATCGAAGAGGTGAAGGGACTAATGCCTTGATAATTTGCCCTCCGGGATTAATTGAGTATGATTTTGGAGTTGGTTCATTCGAGCGCCATTGTGATCGAGCGAGAAAAGCAGGGGCAAGATTGGAGATTTGCGAATTATCCTCGCTTGCATTAGATGTCGATATCCCTGAGGATTTGGAATTGGTCAGTTTTGAGTTGGATAAGGGTTATGAAACGGAGAAAATTGATGAATAATCGAGTTGCACTTTACCTTCAAGATGCTCATGAGTTGCGAGATGGTTTAGATTATGTTCGCTACGCAGAGCAACAAGGCTTTGAATCCGTCTGGCAAGCTGAATCTCGGTTAGTTAGAGATGCAATTGTCCCCATGGCAGCATATGCTGCCGTCACCGATAGAATAAAAGTTGGTTCTGGGGTGATTAATAATTGGACCAGAAACATTGGTTTGTTAGCTGCGACTTTCTTAACTCTAGATGATTTGGCGCCTGATCGTATCATCTGTGGCATCGGTGCCTGGTGGGACCCATTAGCCAGAAATGTTGGTATCGAACGACGAAAACCCTTGAAAGCAATGCGTGAAACAGTTGAAATACTCAGGCGATTATTGAATTTGGAAAGAGTCACCTATCATGGAGAATTTCATCACGTAGATGGCATAGAGCTTGATGTGGTTCATGGAAGGCGAGAACCAAGGCATGTGCCAATAATGATTGGGGCGACTGGTGAAAAGATGATGGAATTGACTGGAGAGATATCAGATGGTGTTGTCTTGAATTATTGTGTTCCACCAGAATACAACGACCGAGCACTTGAACAATTAGATCGGGGGGCGCGTAAGGTGGGTCGTACTGTCGATGATCTGGACAGACCGCAGTTGGTGGTGTGTTCGGTTGATGAAGATCACGAAGCTGCAATTGATTCGACCAGAGAGCTACTTACCCAATATATGGCTCAACAACCACACATTGCCAAAGCTTCAGGAGTATCTGCGGAGGTTGTTCATGAAATCCAATCTATACTAGGTTGGCCAGCGACTAAAGAGCAGATAAAACAAGCCAAGCATCTTGTCCCCGAAGAACTCATACATAGTATCACTGCTTCGGGAACTCCGGATGAAGCTCGCGCAAAAGTAGACGAGTATCGTGTGCATGGAGCTACATGCCCAATTTTGTATCCAGTAGGTGGAGATGTAAAATTGTTGATTGATACTTTTGCAGTTAATTAACCTTGAAATTGGTTAAATGAATGAGAGTTTGTATTGAAACTATTGTGGCAAGGGTACATAGATGAATGACCTAAATGATGACCGGGGTCAACGAGCTGTAAGTTTTGACAGTTACGATTGGCTCAAATTACAGGCAAATTCCTCCAATTGCTTTGTTTGCGGCCTCCACAATCCTTTTGGCTTAAAATTGAAGTTTTATCAAAGGTCATCTGGTGAGGTTATTTCCGATTATATAGTTTCTGCCGTCTACCAAGGATATCCAGGGGTAGTGCATGGAGGTGTAGTTGCAGCGATGTTGGATGAAGCAGCCGGTCGTGCTTTTATGGGCGGTGATTCGCCTCGGTTTATGTACACTGCTCGGTTAGATTTGCGATTTCGACAAAATGTGCCGGTTGGGCAACCAATCCGCTTGATTGGTCGCAGGAAGACCAGTAAAGAGCGAACTGCAACTGCTTCAAGTTTTATTTACAGTAGCAACGGCTCTCTTCTGGCTGAAGCTGAAGCACTATTGATCGAAGTTCCTGAAAGTGTGACAAATTCATTCGACCCCGATGCTCTGGGTTGGCGAATCTACCCGGAAGAGGAAAGAGAATAATTCCAAATGATAGTCGAATATTTCCGGCCAAAGAAAATTGAAGAAGCTTTTGATCTCCTCTCAAGGACTGAGTTGGATATTATCCCTATTGGTTCCGGCTCGAGTTTGGACCATCACTCGAACATACCATACGCTGTTATGGATTTGCAAGACCTGGGTTTAAATAAAATATCAGAACGAGGCAAATTCTTAGAGGTTGGAGCGACAGTGACGCTGCAAACGCTGCTTGAAAACAGTGGCCTGCAACCATCTATTTACCAGGTTATCCGTCATGAAGCTACTTACAATTTGCGACAAGTGGCTACTGTTGTAGGAACACTGATCGCCGCGGACGCGCGTTCGCCTTTCGCAACAGCATTATTAGCTTTAGATACGTCATTGTATCTGGCTCCAGGTCATGAAAGGATTCCAACCCTGGATTTTCCAGTAGATAAGGTTGACCTTGGAGAGTTGCTGATCTCCATGAAGGAATTGTTGTCTAGAAGACTCGTAACCAATTTGGTCTTCCCTTTGAATGTGAAACTTGAGTACGAATATGTTGCTCGTACACCGTTCGATCTTCCAATTGTTTGTGTTGCTTTGGCTCAATGGCCTTCGGGACGAACTAGGTTAGTACTCGGGGGTTATGGATCAAAACCAAAGGTGGTTACAGATGGTAAAGATGGGAGAGATTTAGAGGTGGTTGCCAGAAATGCTTACAGCCAGGCTGGCGATGAGTGGGCTTCGGCTGAATATCGCCAGCATATTGCTGGAATATTGACAAAGCGTTGTTTGCACAAAGTAAATAGTGAACGCTCTAATGATCTCCCAGTTTATTAAGTAGATTGAATTGGATACTGAGATGAAGGGTTGGGGTATTCCCAAAGTATATGCAGATTTTCAAGAAGTAGACATGAGGTGGCGAAAATGAGATTAAGCCTGAATATTAATGGTCGCCAAATTGATATTGATGCAGCTGCGGGTGATACTTTGCTTAAAGTTCTGAGAAATCAAGGGTATTTTTCTGTGAAGCACGGTTGTGAGACTGGTGAGTGTGGAGCTTGTGCAGTTCTCATAGATGGTCGTCCAGTGAACTCCTGTGTTTACCTGGCTGCCCAAGCTGAAGGTCATAACGTGGAAACAATCGAACCAATTGGTGAGCATCCAGAAAAAGGCTGGATTCAAAGCTCAGGATTGCATCCATTGCAGACATCCTTTGTAAAGAGTGGAGCTATTCAATGTGGATATTGCACTCCAGCTATGATCTTGGCTGCAAAGCATCTTATTGATAAAAATCCATCACCAACGGAAGAGGAAATTCGTGAAGCACTTTCAGGCATCCTTTGCCGGTGCACGGGTTATCTGAAGCCAGTGCAGGCAGTCCAGCAAGCAGCAGGGTTTATCATCGACAATGTAGATAACCAGGAGGATACTTCAGGAGTTTTCGATTCAAAAAAGGGCAAGGTTAATGAAGGCAGCGATTATGATGTTTTTGATTCTCCTTTTGATTTTTTCACACCCTCCGAATCAGGAACATCTTCCCTTACTCAAGTTCGGCCAAAAGTGATCGCGATTCCAGAAACCGATTCTTGGCAGCGGGTTGGAAAACCTGAAGATAAAGTCGATGCGATTAAGTTGGTGCAGGGAAAACCAGCTTTTGCAGCAGATATTGACTCTAGCGGCATATTGCATGCGAAAGTATTACATAGCCCCGTTGCCCATGCTTTGATTAAGCGAATTGATGTTAGTCGTGCATTGGAACTCCCCGGAGTGGCTGCGGTTTTGACTTGGGAAGATTTACCCAGAGTGATATATTCTACCGCAGGCCAGTCTGACCCGATTCCAGGACCCCTGGACACCTTCTCTTTAGATAAAAAAGTGCGCTTTGTAGGGGATCGGGTTGCCTTTGTTGCAGCTGAAAGCCCTGAAATTGCCATGCAGGCATTGGATCTAATCGAAATTGAATATGAAGAATTACAACCAATTTTAGATTCTGCCGATGCATTAAAAGAAGGTGCCCCAATATTACATGATGAACCAGAATATGAAAATTTTGCTGAATCTGACCCTTCCCGAAACCTGGCAGCACAAATCCGAATTGATATTGGTGATGTTGAAAATGGTTTCTCGCAAGCTGATTTCATATTTGAGAAAGAATACATCGTTCCTAAAGTTCAACAAGGACACATTGAGCCTCATATAGCTGTCACTTATTGGGATGAAGATGATCGCTTGGTAATCCGCACCAGTACTCAGGTGCCATTTCATGTTCGTCGTCAGCTGGCACCAGTATTAGGTTTACCAATCAAGCGAATTCGGGTGATAAAACCGCGAATTGGAGGTGGATTTGGAGGGAAGCAGGAAGTCTTGATAGAAGATGTTGCCGCCCACCTGACCATTGCGACCGGCCGTCCGGTGATTTATGAGTATAGCCGGGAAGAGGAGTTTATCGCAGCTCGTTCGCGCCATCCTATGCGTATTCGCATGAAAACTGGGGTAAAAAAGGATGGCACTTTAACTGCTAACGCCATGTATGCTCTCAGCGATACTGGTGCATACGGATGCCATGCGGTGACCGTGACTGGAAATACTGGTCATAAAGCTATGGCGTTATACGTAGGTGATGGCATCTATCGTCAGTCGCCAAATATTCGCTTCTATGCGGATGTGGTCTACACAAATCACCCTCCTGCTGGTGCTTATCGAGGTTATGGCGTACCACAAGGTTTTTGGCCAGTAGAGCGGCAGATGGAGATGATTGCCCGCGAGTTGGGTCTCGATCCACTGGAATTTCGTTTGAGGAATGCTTTAAGAGCTGGAGAGTTGCAGCCTTTTAGTACCTCCTGGAGTGAGGGTCGAGAACCTCGACCTGAAACTATTGAAACTTGTGGCTTAGAGGATTGTGTACAACAGGGAAAGGCCGCAATCGGGTGGGATCAGAAATACTCAAACACTGAATGGCATATGGTGTCAGGTAAACCTTATCTTCGCAAGGGGATTGGAGTTGCTTTGGTGATGCAAAGAACGGCGATACCATACATTGATATGGGTGGAGCGAGCATCAAAATGAACGAGGATGGATCATTCAATCTACTGGTCGGGGCGACTGATCTAGGAACAGGTTCAGATACAGTCCTGGCTCAAATGGCAGCAGAGGTCTTGGGTGTCCCTTTGGATGATATCTTGATTTATTCGTCAGATACTGATTTTACCCCGTTTGACAAAGGTGCTTATGCATCAAGTACCACTTATATATCAGGGACAGCTGTTGTAAAGGCTTCTCAACAGGCAGCTGAGCGAATTCGTCTACGGGCTGCAGGTATTTTGAATGCAATGACAAAGAGAACTTGGAACGCAGAAGCTGCAAAACTTTCCGAAGAGGATCGAAAAAACAAGGGTTTCCAATTCGAGGAAGTTACCCCAGGATCAATAAAATTGAAGGATAGGAAAGCTTATGCTCCTGATGGGCGGTTTGTTACATTTTCTGAAATAGGTCACCATTCGCTCCATCATGAAAAACAGGAGCAGATCATGGGTGTTGGATCTTTTAGCTCAACTGTAGCCCCACCTCCTTTTGCATCTCAATTTGCTGAGGTGACTGTGGATGTCGAGACTGGTGGAGTGACTGTGGATAAATTGGTCATGGCAGTTGATTCTGGCGTAATCGTCAACCCGATTACTGCCTCAGGTCAGGTTGAAGGTGGAATGACTCAGGCACTTGGTTACGCTGTCTGTGAAGAGATGAGTTACGATGAATCTGGACATGCAAGAGAACGTGATTTTCGTAATTACCACATTTTCCAAGCCCGTGAAATGCCTGATTTAGAGGCGATTTTTGTTGAAACCTTCGAACCTTCACATCCTTTTGGGGTGAAAGCTGTAGCGGAAATTCCTATGGATGGTGTAGCGCCTGCTGTTGGTAATGCGGTAATGGATGCTTGTAATGCTGAAGTCTTTAGTATCCCTATTACGCCAGAAAAAATTTGGCGGGCATTAAGGACTAAGAATGGTGATTAACTAAAAGATTATAAACTGTTAATAGATAGGACCTTTTTCGATATTTTTGCAGAAGGTTTGAGTATTACCAACGAACTTTGTTTGAGAGGTCTGGGAATATAAATGAATCAGCTTTATGTGATTGGTCATGTTAATCCTGACACGGATTCAATCGCATCCGCAATGGGTTATGCCTGGTTGCTAAAAGAACGGGATGGAGAAGACACAGTATCTGCTCGAGCTGGTCCTCTAAATCCACAAACGACCTGGGTGTTAAAACGCTTAGGCTTAGAAAGCCCGGAACTGCTAACAGATGCTTCGCCGCGTTTTGAAACAATTGCACGCCACTTGGATACTACTGGTCCAGATAGTCCACTAAAAGAGGCTTGGGCAATTGCAAACAGGACATGGGGGGTGGCGCCAGTAGTCAATGGAGACAGCATCCCATATGGTTTAGTAACCGGTCCAAGTATGTTTTCGTTCTTAAACCACCTGGTTGGACCACACCCGCGCCGCCAAGAGATTCGAATAGCTGAAATTTTGGAACTCCCATGTAGGGAGGCTGCTGATATGCAAATTCCTGCATTTCAAGCAAGCAGCCGAATTCGTGATGCAGTCACCCGGATACTACGTCAAGAAGGGGATGATTTCTGGGTGGTTAATGAAGACGGTATATACGTGGGTATTTGCAGACAGCGGGATGTCCTAAACCCTCCGCGATTACGATTGGTTTTAGTCGATCACAATGAACCTGGACAAGCACTTGGTTCAATTGAAGAAGCCGAATTAGTTGAAATTTTGGATCACCATCGGTTGGGAAACAATTCAACCCATGTTCCTATTCGTTTCACAGTTGATGTGGTTGGAAGCACCAGCACGTTGGTATCTGAGCGGATCGAGGAAGCAGGATTAAGTGCTCCTCCGGAAATCGCCGGTTTATTGCTGGCTGGATTGCTATCCGACTCACTTATGCTGACGTCACCTACAACCACAGCTCGAGACAAGACGGCTTGCGAACGTCTGGGACGATGGGCGTTCATCTCAAGTGGGCCTTTAGCTGGAGAAAGTGTTGAATCTTTTGGTAAGGAAATTTTAAAGGCAGGTTCAGGAATTTCTGCCCGTGATCCCCATGAAGTAGTCAACATGGATATGAAGCTTTACGAGGCTGGAGGTTATCACTTTGCCATCTCTCAAGCTGAGGTAACCGATCTATTACAGTTGGAAGACCATCTAAGTGCACTAAATTCAGCACTCCAGGAACTTAGGGACAAGCGGGGATTGGATTTTGCTATACTGATGATAACCGATGTGGTGCGGGGAACCAGCCATCTTTTGTTTACAAATGAGATTCCTCCATTATCTGATCTGCCCTATCTACGAAAATCAAAAGAAGTCTGGGATGCAGAGGGAGTAGTATCTCGCAAGAAGCAACTGTTGCCAGCAATTTTAAGCCTGCTTGAGGATTGAAAATATGTCAATTTATAAAGAATTGGCAAAAATTGAAGAAACGAACCAATCTGGGGCACTCTGTACGATAATCCGGAGTGAAGGGTCTACTCCCCGGCATGAGGGTAGTAAAATGTTGGTTTATTCCAACGGAGAAACTCTAGGTTCGATTGGAGGAGGTGAAGTAGAATCCCGTGTTATAGCTGAGGCTCTTCAGTCGATGATTGATAGGAAATCGAGGTTATTGACATACAATTTGGCAGAACCCGATCGAGGCGACCCAGGTGTCTGCGGCGGTCAACTTCAGATATATATAGAGCCGATCATCCCTAAAGAACAGGTGATTATTATCGGAGCTGGACATGTGGGAAAGGCAATCGCTCATCTGGCGCATTGGTTAGGGTTCTATGTAGTAATCAGTGATGACCGGGCTCAATTTTGTAATCCTGAAACTATACCCGATGGTGATGAATTCTATCCTGTCCCTTTAAAAGAACTACCAAAACAAATCGAGATAACTTCATCCTCCTATCTAGTTATGCCGACACGGAGCATGGAAGTGGATTTAGAAGGTCTCCCAGAATTATTGGATACAACTGCTGCATATATTGGGGTGATCGGTTCAAGACGGAGATGGGCAGTAACTCGAGAAAAATTGATTGACATTGGCGTAAATGAAGAAAAAATTGCACGCGTCAGGTCTCCGATGGGATTGAATTTAAAAGCCGAAAAGCCT
>JACUUU010000458.1 GCA_014859065.1 Anaerolineales bacterium | reverse complement strand
CGAGATAGGCTTATGGGTGTAGTAATACCCCACCAGGATGAGCATCGCCCACAGAAGTATTAAGAATATCAGAGCTTTTGAACCAGATTTAGGAGCTTTCATATGAGCGCAAGGCGTCAATCAAGAAGCGATTTGGTTTGATCGCCCACCATCGAACCCAGTATAACCCCACAAGAAGGAATGCGGGTAATGGAAAAAACATGATCGGGTGCTGTTGAGCACCAGCCTCGAGATCCACCGTATATAAGAATAAACCCCACAGACTGAAAAAAGCAACCAGCAAGAGCAGCACAATCACAGGGCGACCGCGCGGCCCCCAACGCTCTTCCCAAGATGCCAGGACAAGCATCATGGGAATAAATAAGACCACAAAATTACCGGGATCGGTTTCAATACCAATCCATTGACCTGCTACCAGGGTCAAACAAGCAGTCCATAAAAACCAGCGGAAACCTTTATTGCGGGCATGCCACCATTCAACCAATAATAGCGCTGCCATGATAATGGTGAGACCCCAACCAAGACGGCTACCGATCCCTGGCCACCACTGGCTAAATGCTGCTCCGGGTGTGCCAGGTGTATTGTCATGAGGATAATTTAATACAGTTTGTAAGTTTTGCACTGGCCAATCGGGGATAAAAGCCATTCCTGCTAAGGATAGAAATACAATCGTAATAGTAAACCAAAAAATAAGCGGCCAACGCCGGTTAAATACAGCCCAAATGAAGACAAAGATAATAAGAAGGATAACTACCTGAGGTTTTATTGTTGTTAGTGCTAAAAGAGCACCTGCTAATTCGTCTTTGCGGGCATGAAGAGCCACGAAAACACTGCCAATCAGCAGGGCAATTAGGATGACAACATTACCGTTGATAATACCGCGTAATGCGTGATACCAGAGCAGGGAGAAAACCAACAATAGAGAGGTTAGCAAATAACCAGGTCGCCAACCAGTAAGGCGTAGATTTACAAATACCAACCCCAGTAATGCAGACTGTAAGGTTGTCATCCAAATAGATCGGGCAAGGGTATAGTCAGAGATCATGGCAAAAGGGGCAGCGATAAAAGTTGCGTAAATGGGATAAGCAACAAACAGTTCATGCTCTCCTGGCTGAGCTGATCGACCGTAGATTGCTAACTGCATTTTGATAGCAACTAACTCAGAGTACGGACTGACTCCATTGTTGATCAATTCACGAGTACCTACCCATAGAAATAGGAAATCACTGCCACCTGGGTTCTCTTGAACGAAGCTTAAATTCGCCCAGGTCAAACCAACCAGGATAATCAAAATCAAAATTAAGGAAATTAACAGAATTATAGGCTGGAGGATCCCAGATTTCGTTGACATACCTTGCGTTTACGTTTTCAGATCACATTAGTGTTTCATTTATAAACATTCATTATAAAGGTTAGTATGGATCACAACAATCCCTGTTATATAAATTGGAAATTTAAATGACATAATCTTGAAGGTGTATCAACCAATTAGTACTCATCGGCCCTGATCCATTTTGGTTCTAAGAATAAACTTCTTGTGTGGTTCAATCCTTCCTCGAGAATATGCCATAAATATAGCCACTATCAAAAAATTGGGGATTTGATTCACGGATCTCGACAACTTCTGGTTCGCCAACTTTAGGGTCACGCATATGGACTAGAGCGGTAAGCTTGTACTCTTGGAAAAACCGGTCA
>JACUUU010000121.1 GCA_014859065.1 Anaerolineales bacterium | reverse complement strand
AACCCAATCTGGTGGATGGTTTTTAGGTGGTGCTAAAAAATCGGTAATAGGAGCAACGTAATCTGACAGCAGGTGAACCATCACTTGGCGCGGCACGATTTGCTGGTCTCCTATCAGCACCGCTTCGTGGTTGTTGAATCCAAAGTCAGCCAGTACGCGTACTTTCTCTACCGTTTCCTTGCTCATACCCCAGTAGTTGATCTTGAAAAAGGTTTCTTTTACCCCTTTGTCTTTGAAGGTAACCGGCAACGTGGCTACCTCAGAGTGCAGGGATAGGTGCATGGGTAAAAGCCCTAATGGTTTGGTAAACCAATAATCTTCAAATTCACTCATCGGTTCACACGCCAGGAACTGACCGTCTCTGAAGACCATCGGCGCCATCGTCAATTCATCCAAGATGGTTGGGATGGCGTAGGTGAAGCGTAAATCACCTGCCGGCGGTGGTTTTATACCGTCATATATCTTAATGCTCTCGATTGAATCCAACTGGTCAGCAGCATAGCGTGTCTGGATATTAGGGATGCCCGGTGCAGATCCCATCCCTAAGACTGCCGACAGCCCAGCATCAGCAAAACGATCTTGGAGCATCAATTGCTTCCTGGTAGTATGGAACAGCCCCCCCATGTCGGTGTAATGCACACCGCTCTGCAAACAAGCTTCCATCACATGCAGATTTGTGTAGTAAACCGTGGCATTGAGGCATACTTGAGAGCCCTGGATTGCCTTAACAAGGTAATCCGGGTCCTTAGTATCCACCGGATGAACCAGGACTTTAGGGGAGTCCAGGAACTCAGCGACCTGGTTCGCCTGGTCTACTTGAACGTCAGCAATGATGACCTGGTCAACAGCTTCGTTGTTGGTAAGATCTTGAACTGCGATGCAGCCCATTTTTCCAGCGCCGCCTAACACGGTAATGCGCATAGGTGTAATTCCTTTCAACATTTATTATCAACCTGATGAGAACCACCAGGGCTTACTTCCACCTTCGATTTCCCAATGAACGTGCTTGGTGTCCAAGAATTCTTCGAATCCTTCCTGACCCAGCTCTCTACCTATACCAGAGCGTTTCATCCCACCGAAAGGTCCAGCAACGTTATCGATCAAGGGGTCGTTCACCCAAACATTCCCTGCCTCTATTTCTTCCATATATCGCTGGACCTTGCGTGCATCGTTAGTAAACAGGGTAGCTCCCAGGCCGTATTTGGATTGGTTAGCTCGTTGCATGGCTTCGTCGAAACCAGAAACTGGGATGATTGGCAGGACTGGCCCGAAAGTTTCTTCCTGCAAGATTTCCATTTCTTGTGCCAATCCTGTGAGGATGGTTGGCTCGTAATAAAAACCGGTTGGTTTATCGGGTGGCACACGACCACCGGTTAAGATTTCTGCACCATCATCAACGGATTGCTTCACCTGTAAATCAACTTTTTCTCGTTCTTCTGGTCGGATCATAGGTGTGACCTGACTTGTTGGATCAATCCCAGGTCCGATGACTAACTGCTTGGTAAGTTCGGTCACTTTCTCCAGGAATGCTGGATACACCTGGTGATCTACGAATACGCGTTCTACAGATGTGCATACCTGGCCGGCATTGAGGAATCCAGCCCAGACAGCTGCCTGAGCTGCGCAGTTGATGTCCGCGTCTTCACAGACAATCAATGGATCTTTACCACCTAATTCCAGGTGAATGTGCTTCATATCATCAGCTGCCTGGCGCATGATATGCTGTCCTACTTCCGTGCTGCCGGTGAATGCAATCATACGCACATCTGGATGGGTGACCAGGGTTTCTCCAACTCGAGCACCCGAACCGGTGAGTAAATTGACCACGCCAGGAGGGAAATGCTCGAAAAGCCTAGTAAAACCTAGGCTGACCCAGGGCGTGTAGCTGGCGGGTTTTATCACCACTGTGTTCCCGGCTGCCAGAGCTGGAGCAACTTTCCAGACCATGAGCAGGAGGGGATAGTTCCAGGGGATGATGGCTGCAACCACCCCTAAGGGTACTTTCAATACCAGGGATAGTTGGCTGCCTTCAGGTGATGGGATGACACGACCGCGATAGTGTCTGCCCAATTCAGCGAAGTAATCAAAGCATTGGGCAGACCATTCGACGTAGCCGCGGTTCTTTTTCATGGTTTGCCCAGTCTCCAGTGTCAGCTCCTCAGCGATCTCTTCGAGGTTCTGGCGTAATCGTCGTGCCACCTCGTGGAGCATTTCTGCTTTTTCGTTGGCTGGGATCCTGCGCCATTTCGGGAAAGCCTTTTTAGCTGCCTCCACGGCCGCGTTCGCCTGACGCACGCTTGCCCAACTTACTTCATCGATTACCTGTTCACTTGCCGGATTTATGGCTTTGCGTGGTTTTTCATCACCAGGGATCTGATTGCCATCTATCCACAACCTACGCATATCAACCTCCAATTATCACACCTAACTCCTCCCTTGAACGGCCAATTGCGCTCTATTATCTGACCGTGTATGGAATCTTCCGTGAAGGGATCGGGTGCTAATCGCTAAGATACCTTCTTCGCCTCCCAGACAGCATCTTTGAAAACTGATAGAGTCTCAGCGATTACCTGATCATCATGACTGTGGCTTAGAAACCAGGGCTCCAAGCCATCTGGATCAGGCATTACACCGCGTTGGATGAGATTCATTCCAATCTTCTCGTACAGGTGATGGTCGCCGTCAAGATAATCGCGAAAATCGATCGGACTCTCATCAGTCCCCAAGATATAACCGAAGATTGGTGGGATTCCTGTCATTGCATGTGGAATGTCGGATTCAGTCAGGATTTCGTCAATTCCATCAAACAGCTTTTGACCGTTTTCGAATATCTCTTTGATCACCGGTTGGTTTTCCAGGATTTCAAGGGTCGCGTCTGCCGCGGCTGCCCCGACCGCGTTTCCGGCATAGGTTCCTGCTTGCGCTACAGCTGCAGGCTCAATCGTCATCATTACCTCTTCTTTGCCGCCGATGGCAGCCACGGGGAAACCATTACCTAAAGATTTCGCATAAGTCACCAGATCAGCTTTTACACCAAAATATTCCTGGGCGCCTCCATTTGCGATGCGGAAACCAGTCTTGACTTCATCCATCACCAATACAACGCCGTATCGGTCGCACAGCTCGCGGATTTTCTCTAGATATCCAGGTTTAGGTAAGATTCCGGCAGAATTGCCCAAGAGCGGTTCGACGAAAATTGCCGCAATCTCGAACCAGCGGGCTTCGACAATCTCCTCAAGACGCTCAATATCGTTGAATGGCAGGCTGATAACATATTGTGAAATTGCCTGTGGGATTCCTGAACTGGCTGCCACAGCGATAGGGCTGCGCCGGGAGCCAAGCGCGCTTTTTGGGGAGGAGGCAGTGCTGAAAAGGAAATAATCCAACATACCATGATACTGCCCTTCAAATTTTATAAATTTCTCTCTGCCGGTGTAAGCGCGCGCGATACGCAAGGCATGCATGGTGGCTTCGGACCCGGTGTTGGTCAAACGGACTTTATCGATCCCGGTCATACGGGTTATCCGTTCAGCTACCTGAATCTCCAACGGGGTAGTTGCTGCAAATACTGTGCTGTTGCAGATCACCTCCTGCACTCGGGCAACTACTGCGGAGTGGGCATGTCCGAGGATAATGGGACCAAAACCGAGACGGTAATCGATAAACCGGCGGTCATCAGCGTCCCAGATATAAGGCCCTTCGCCCCGAGTAATTACCAGGGTATCATCATCTCCCCAATATCGAAAATTTGAATTTACACCATACGGCATTACTTTTTTTCCGCGTTGAAATATTGAACGCGATTTTTCACCTTGAAGGCTCATGTTTAAACTCCATTCTTTTATATTGTCATGATTGTCTGTTATTCACTAAAGTTGACCCTCTTCAACGATTTGTTCCTCAACAGTTATGCCCCGCAAAGCTAGCGCCTCAAAAAATGGACGTACAGGCAAAACCATCTCCGGGGGTAGCACACCGCGGACATCTACTTGACCGTCTGCAATTAATTGGGCTCCGATCGATAGCGGTACCCCAACGTTCTTGTAATATGCGGCTTCTTTACCCCAAACCTCAGGCGCAGGATGTTGGGAACGGTAGGTGCATTTGACCTGCCTTTGATTGCGTCTTCCTGTAACTTCAACGACCAATCCATATCCCCAATTGTCATTTTTTTTGGAGAACTCACTCGCAGCTAAAACTGTCCGGATAACGTCTATTGAAGGAAACTCTTGATCACCAAGTTTGATCTTACGCACTGATAGCAAACCAGCCTGCATTAATGCTTCCATGGTTTGCATTACATGAGGAGGAAAACACCCCCTAACTGCCACGCGGCATAAACTTGGAAAGGATCGAGGCAAGGTGTCGACCTCATCGTGAGGCACATAATAGACATTTTGGGGTCCGATTTGAGGGTGGAAATTCACCAGGGTTACCCCGGATAAAGGTGGGGCTGGGTGCCAGTGCCCATCCTCGAAATACACACTCTGGCGGTCCTCTTCTTCTGGGTTGAATTCCCACAATGTGGTTTCTAATAATCCAGGTGCCGGCGCTAAACAACGGAATGCAGCAAAATAGATTTCAACTTCATCAACGCTTTCCAGCATTTCGGTTGCTCTCCTCACCATCATATTGGTGATTCCGGGGGTTGCCCCCACACCAGGCACAAACAGCATGTCATTTTGAACTGCTTGTTGATGTAGTTGAAATTGGGGGTCTTCGCTGGATAAGTCTAAACCATTAACCCCAACTTCCACACAGGCTTTGTTCACTGCCAGATCGAATTGAAAAGGCAGTCCATTTACGATGATATTGAATTGTGGGAACAATTCCAACATTCCCTGGTAATCTTCCGCATTGAAAAAAAGGGGCTTCAAGCGCTCATCGGCTAATTCATTGATCAGTTTGTTCACAGCCTCCAGGTTGTAGTCAGCGATAACAATCTCATCGAAATGGCTGTACTTAGATAAATCACGGGTAGTCTCCTTGCAAACCGCCCCAGCCCCACCTAAAACCAGCGCTCTCATGATGGCTCTCCTTTTATTATCTACCCAAATACTTCATTCCTTAATTTCAGCTAACGCCTTCTCGAATTTTTCCAATCCTTGGCTTATATGTTCCTGGTTGACAATCAGGGGAGGGATGAAGCGGATAGTATTGTCCCAAGGCCCACAAGTGAGCAGCAGCAAACCGTTCTCGAGGCAGGCATGGACTACAGCTTTTGCCAGGGCTGTATTTGGCTGGCGATCAGATGTTCGTAATTCTGCAGCCACCATCAAACCTAGTCCGCGCACATCGGCGATCTCTGGGAAGCTTTCTTGTAAATTGTGCAGTCCCTCTATCAGTTGTGATCCGCGTGTGCTGGCGTTAGCAAGTAAGTTTTCTTCCCGGATAACCTGAATCGTAGCGACTGCAGCGGCTGCAGCAATGACGTTGCCCCCAAATGTGCCTCCATGACTGCCTGGCGGCCATTTTTCCATCAATTTAAGCGGGGCAACTACCCCTGAAAGTGGTAACCCAGATGCCATTCCTTTGGCAATGGTTACGATGTCAGCTTCAACATCGAAATGTTCATACGCAAACCAGGTTCCTGTGCGACCAAAGCCGGATTGAATTTCGTCGAGGATCAAAAGAATACCGTATTCGTCGGCTATTTGACGTAACCCTTTCAAGAAGCTTTTTGGAGGCACTACATAACCACCTTCACCTAAAATAGGCTCGACCAGAAAGGCAGCGGTCTCATGGGGACTGGTTTGGGTCGTCAATAAGAAACGCAGTTCGTCCAGGCACCATTGGCTGGTTTCTTCTTCCGTCCAGCCATAACGATATGTATACGGAAAAGGTGCAACGAAGACGCCTGGCATCAGTGGTTGGTAGCCAGACCGGTAAATGGTCTTTGAGGTGGTTAATGACATTGTTCCAACAGTACGACCGTGGAAACTACCCTGAAAGACAACGATATTTGGCCGCCCAGTAGCAGATCGAGCAAGTTTTACTGCTCCCTCAACAGCTTCAGCGCCTGAGTTGCTGAAAAAGAAACCATCTAGTTGAGGTGGAAATATGCTGGAAAGCTCGGCCACAAGTTGTAACAAGGCTGGATTCAGTAAGATATTTGCCTGACCGTGAATTAATTTGCCGGCTTGCTGGCGGATTGCTTCAACCACCCGGGGATGGCAGTGACCGGTGTTGGTAACACCAATCCCACAGGTAAAATCGAGGTAGTGGTTGCCGTCGTCAGCGATGATATAAGCACCTTCACCGTGGCTGGCAATAATTCCGGTATAGCGATACCATACCGGGGATAAATGTGCAGCTTTCTCGTGTAAGTCCATACGGCTGTGCATCCTAATATTTTGGCTTCAACGATTGCAGGTGATCATCGCTGTTAATATTAATATCATAATCTAGTACGGATACCAATAATCTTTGATTCCGCCTTGGATATCCCAATGAACGTGTTTAACCTGCCGAAACTGATCGAACCCTTCCTGTCCGAGTTCCCGACCCAGGCCGCTCATTTTCATTCCTCCAAAAGGTCCAGCGAAGTTATCTGTCAATGGGTCATTGATCCAAATAGTTCCTGCCTCGACTCCTTCAAAGAAACGCTTAACTAACCTGGCATCATTCGACATTAACGAGGCGCCTAATCCGTATGGGTTGTCGTTTACCAGGCGGATTGCCTCGTCGAAATCCCGGTATGGCATTAATGGGATAACTGGTCCAAATGTCTCCTCGCGCATGATGCGCATTTCGTGATTTACATTGATCAAGATAGTCGGTCGGAAGAAAAACCCACGTTCGAATTCATCTGGTCGCTCTCCTCCGATAACCAGGTGTGCCCCGTTGCTGACTGCCTCGCTGATATGTTGCTCGACTTTCTCTCGAAACTGATCCCGAATCATTGGTCCAATATCGGTATTTTTATCCAGACCATCCCCCAGGCGTAATGTGCTCACAAAATCTGCCAGTTCTTCAGTAAATTGGGGAAAAAGACTTTCGTGAACGTAAACCCGTTCGGTGCTGGTACACACTTGACCTGTATTCAATAATGAAGCGTAAGCCAGGCTTCGAATGGAAACATCCAGGTCGACATCTGGAGCGATCACCATGGCATCTTTACCCCCCAGCTCCAGGTGGAGTTTCTTCATCTCGTGAGCAGTCAATTTGGCAATGCGTTGACCAGTGGCTAGAGACCCGGTGAAGGCAACCATGCGAACATCAGGATGAGTGACGAGTGGTTCCCCCGCTTCCCGGCCATAGCCGGTCACGACGTTAAACACACCTTCCGGCAACTGATCACAAGCTATCGTTGCCAGTTTCAATGTTGTCAGAGGGGTCAGCTCTGAAGGTTTGACTACAACTGTATTACCAGCTGCCAATGCAGGTGCCACTTTCCAGGCTAATAACAAGAGCGGATAATTCCATGGGACAATGCATCCAACCACACCCCAGGGTTCTTTGAGTGTGAAATTGAATTGACCCGGCTCACCAGGCGGCACTACAAGACCTCGATCGTGGCGACCTAATTCTGCATAATAATCAAAGGTCTCTTCCGTCCACCATAGTTCTTCATCGCTTTCTGGAATGGGTTTACCTTCCTCCAGGGTTAAAAGTTTTACAAACTCATCATGTCGCGCGCGGATCTTGGCTGCAACTTGGTGTAGTGCTTCAGCGCGTTCTGAGGCAGGTGTAAAACGCCATTCTTGGTAAGCTGTCAGCCCTGCATTTACAGCATTGTTGATGTCGTCTGCTTTGCCGGAAGGTACTTCACCTAATACTTCTTCAGTAGCTGGATTTATTATCGCGATCGATTCGCGATTGGATCCTGAAGTTATTTCACCAGCTATATACATAGTCCTCCTTTTAATAAAGCAAGCCTGGCGCCATCATTCTGGAAGAGACGACGCCAGACAGTAGGCTCTTTTCAAGGGACGGGTGCAGTTTTTACTTCGTCCCAAAGACGTTGGAATAGCGACTCGAATTCACCAACAGGTTCGATGTAATACAATTTCGTTAACAGCTCATCCGGAGGGTAAACAGCCGGATCCTCCAGAAACTCCTCATCGAAGTATTCATTGGCAGCTTCGTTTGGACTGGCGTAATAGGTGAATTCAGAGATCAATGCGCCGATGTCTGCTTGCAGAACGAAGTTGATGAACATTTCTGCAGCTAGTTTCTGTTCGGGTGTTACCGTGGCTGGAATGCAAAGGTTGTCCACCCAGATCACACCGCCTTCCTCAGGGATGGTGTATTCCAGATCCTCATTATCCTCCTGGGCTACCAGAAAGTCTCCATTCCACCCGTGAGCCATCAGGTTTTCTCCAGCTGCAACCAGATCTCCAAACATATCGCTGTTGTATCCGGAGATAGCCCCCTTAGCATTGATCAGCAGATCTCTGGCTTCCTGAAGTTGGCTTTCAGTGGTGGTATTAATGTCATACCCCAGGTAGATAAGTGCAGCCGCAAACGTTTCCCGAGCATCATCCAGCATGCTCAAGCGTCCGTAATAAGGGGCATCCGCATCGGGATCGAAAAACACCGCCCAGCTAGTAGGTTCGTCGACTTCACTTGCCAGATATCCAATTCCAGTTGTTCCCCATTGGTAGGGAACGCAATATTGGTTACCGGGATCATAGGGAACCTGGCGGAAGCTGTCACCAAGATTATTCAAATTGGGGATGTTCTCATGATCGAGCCTGGCTAACAAGCCTTCTTGAATCATGATCTCAACTGTGTAATCCGATGGGACGGTAAGAGAGTAGCCAGTACCGCCGCCCTGCAATTTCGCCAACATCTCCTCATTACTTGAGAAATTGTCTTCAATCACTCGGATCCCATATTCTTGTTCGAATAAAGAATAAACATCCGGGTCAATGTATTCTGACCAGTGATAAATAACGATCTCACTGGCAGGCTGGATGCCCTCAACAACTTCTGGTACTTCTTCAGTGGTAGGTTCTGAAACTAAAGTAGGTTCATCAATTGGGGTTTCTGGAGCTGATGTAGGCTCCTCGGTTGGGGTTTCTGCTGGACCACATGCTGCCAGGAGAAACAACAGGCTGATAGCAAGGAATTTGAGCAATATAGATTTCTTTGTATTCATTTTACACTCCTCCAAAGGCAAATAATTGGTTAAATGCTGATCAGATATTTACGTCAATTTTCGAGTCTTTCCCTCCTTTCCTAAAAAGTAAAGACAGTAGGACCAATAGAAGTGATGCAGCCAACATGAGTGTTGACACTGCATTGATCTTGGGAGTGACCCCTCTCTTGATCATGCCAAATACGCGCACAGGTAAGGTGTTGAAGCCAGCCCCACTGGTGAAAAAAGTGATCACGAAATCATCCAATGAAAGTGTGAAAGCCAGAAGCGCACCTCCAAGGATCCCCGGGAGCATCATTGGAAAGGTCACCCGAATAAAGGTTTGCCAGGGGTTAGCATATAAATCTTGTGCAGCCTCTTCTAGGGTGGTTTCCATTTGAGCTAACCTGGCCCGAACTACAACTGCAACAAAGGAAATATTGAAAGCGACATGGCCGATTATCACTGAAAACGGAACCGATAATCGCAGGTTATAAATGTTGACATTCCAGGTCTCGAAGCCAATTCCGCTCATGTTAAAAAAGATCAGCAGCATGATTGCCATGGCGATGTCAGGGATTATGATGGGCAGGTAAAGCATAGCATCCATAGCTAATTTGCCAACAAAGTTGTAGCGTTCCATGCCCAAAGCAGCCAGGGTGCCAAAAACAGTTGAGATGACTGTTGATACGACCGCCACGAACAAGCTGTTCCAGAGCGCCGATATGATCTGGTTGTCAGTAATCATTTCTCCATACCAATGGGTGCTGAACCCAACCCATTGAGCTGTTGAGCGTGAATCGTTGAAGGAGAATACGACCAAGACAATGATGGGAAGGTACATGAATAGAAATGCGAATCCAGCATAGCCAACCAAGCTCATAGTCGCTAATTTCCTGCGGATTCTCGCCATTTCACTGATCAACTTTGTGCCCTTAATGTTCATTTTGTGTTTCCAGAATCCTGTGTTGTGCGGAAATATATTAATGTTA
>JACUUU010000457.1 GCA_014859065.1 Anaerolineales bacterium | reverse complement strand
ACGCGAGAGGATAGGCACCCCCGCAATGGCAGTTAACTGTTTGTGGTTTCAGAGGCCCTTCGCCTGCTTGCGCCAGCTCGGGGTGTTGCTGATTGTGCTGGGCTATGGGTGAAAGAACGTGCGTCAATTATTTTCGATGAGTTGGAAGGTTTTCGTCGGGGGCTGGTAAAGACCCGGGCAATTTTTTATTGGGCTTGGCCTCCATTGCCTTCAGGGTCGAGGTATTCATCGGCTGACACGATTTCAGACTGCCATCTCTGATCAGAGATGATCTCCAACAGCTCAGAGAACGCCTTCAAGGCGCGGCTTGGAGGCCTCTTGATCTCTCGAGATCCTTGATACCTTTGAAATAAGTATTCACGAATATGGGGATGATCCTCAAATACACTGTGGTCTTCATTGATCATCACTCTATCTAAAAACAAGAGCACTTCAGCATAACTAGAAGCTACCAGGTATTGTATTCCGGGAAACGCCTTGAGGACGGCACAAATTGCCCGCTCCCGCTCGTCGTTGTAATCTTCGGACATGACTTTTCTCCTGATTCTTGGTGGAGCAGCCGGAAAGTTAGGAGGGTGAGTCTGTTTGTGGTCGTGGGTGGCAGTATAACCGATTTAGATGAGTGGCGAAGGGAGGTTAGATTTTGCCATCTTCGGTTTTTTGGCTTTCAACCTAAAGGTTTGAATTTATAATTCATGCACTATAAAGAAAGATGCTAAGAAATTGGAGAATAATATGGCAAAGTATTCAGATGCACTTCGTGGCTACGCTTTTTCAGTTCATAAGAGGGATGGTTTCAAATGTTGCTTCTGTGGATTAGATGGAACTACGTCGTTTGACTCATGGCTTTCCCTATCTTGGGACCATCTTCTGCCTAAAGGACATCCTGAGAGAGACAATCCAGAATTCATTGTAACAGCATGTAACTTCTGCAATACGGCTGATAACCGCTACTTTGACCTTGCGCTGAAACGTGGGTTGAAGTTTGACAATATGACCAAAGATGAATTAGTAGCGCAGCGATTGCCTTACGTGTTGAAAACAAGAAGAAGCTATCGTGATTTTTGGTTGGAAAATGTTGTTAACCAGGATAAAATACAAAATATCCGTTTGGATCACGCATGACTATACAGCGGTTAGTAAATACAAGTGAGCTGAAAACATCCCTTTAGGTAAAATATTCCGAAGAAAAGGCATTACGTCCTTCACTTCACTACAACCCTCTTGTAGATGCTTTGACATTAATTGTAATACCGCAAAAAGGGCGCAGAATAGTTCATTATCTTGACGATCATTTTGCTCTTGTACATACCCCCGAAGATAAAGAGGTTGTGGGTTTACGCATTGAAGCCTTTATCAAAGCATTAGGCGAGGGATTATCCATGCCCTTAGACAAATTTGATGTATCTATCGCGTTCGCAGAGCCAGCTCGATTGCTAAGAGTAGAGGATGATCCAGACGCAGCGACTCGCTGGTCCTTGATCTCCTTGTTCCCTGAACCTGGATACATTGGGGCAATTGCAGTTGAAGGGAAAGTAGAACAGATCAGTTCTTAGGAATTCAAAGGCATGATTATTAATAAAAGATCAGGAAATCGCTGAGGCCACATGCGCAACCCATATCATTTCTGAGCTGTTATCAACCAAAGGGTGCCCAGAGAAGTCGCCATAGACCGCATCTACCGTAAATCCTGCTCTTGCCAGAACAT
>JACUUU010000120.1 GCA_014859065.1 Anaerolineales bacterium | reverse complement strand
ATTTCTCATGAACCAGTTTGGGAGTTGTTGTTGAATTCCCAAGTAGCCTAACAGATTTACGCCACATAATGCAACGTTTATCTCAAACCGATGATGAGTACATTGAAACCGTTTCTAATGCTAAAATAACGAAAATTGAGATCCACAAATAGCCAAACTGAGTAAGTAAGTTGAGGAGTGTCCTATGTTGAACAAACAAATCTTACGCATAATAGGGGTTTTCATATTCTTCGACGGTTTATTCACACTCATATTTGGAAAGAAGTTCGTAAGACTATTTCGTTTTGGGCAACACTCCGGGTTGTATAGAAGAGCTATTGAAGGTCTATTGACCTGGCCTTCCTGGGCATTACGTGCAGGCGCGGCAGTTGAAGCCGTAGTGGGTATGGCATTGATCAGAAAGGCGCCTATGGATGCCCAGAGCTTATACCGCTTCTTCGCCAGATACTATGCCTTTATTGACCCTGGATGGCGAGACTGGTTTTATCGGCGCGCACATTCGACTTACGACCTGGAAATTGCCAGCCGACTTTCCCCAGGTGGAGATGTGTTGGATCTTGGCTGCGGTCAAGGGGCAAATTTGTCTCGATTGTTGGATTTAAACGTTCCATTTGGCTCGTACACCGGAGTAGATCTTTCACCAGAGATGCTGGCAGAGGCGAGAAAAAAGTTCAAAGGACAATCCAACGTTCATTTTCAACACCTGGACCTGGAGAAAGACCCTCTTCCGGAAGGGCAATTCGATTTGATCACATCTACATGGGTGTTCGAACACCTGGAAGATCCAAAGCAAGTGGTGGATAAGTCATGGGAACGGTTAAAGCCGGGTGGGGCAATGGTATTGCTGTTCATCATCAGCACGGATACATTTATCAGTCGGCTCATTAGTCGCATCTACCCCTTTTTCAGTGCTCGATTGATACGTGAAGATGAACTGCAAGCTTTCCCTGGAATCCAATCTATCGAGCGGTTTTTTGGACCCTTGGGTGAATTGGTGTTGGTGACATTATCCAAACCAATAGAATGAACTAGCACCTCTCTCACATACCCCACATTCATACCTGGAAAAATGCTTATTCTCCAATACGCCATTTGACGCTTCTAAATAAAGATTGGTTGAGATAAACTCCAGTTATTGGTGAGGTTTTTCACTGCAAATAAATCTTACCCATTATTAAGAAAGAAAAGGAGATTTCTAAAGACATGCAAGCGTCCAATCAATCAAAGTTGTTTAAGAATCCGCCTGTTATACAGTCACTGTTCAGTAACCCATCCTGGGCATGGTTGTGGTTGATCGCTCGCCTTTATTTAGGTTATACCTGGCTCAGTTCTGGGTGGGGAAAACTAAGCAATCCTGCCTGGATGCAGAGCGGATCTGCATTACAGGGGTTTTGGGAAAGGGCAATAGCCATTCCCGACGCTCCTGCGCGTCCTTTGATTGCCTTCGACTGGTACCGCACTTTCCTTCAAGCCCTCCTGGAGAGCGAAGCCTATGTGTGGTTTGCCAAATTGCTGGTGTATGGTGAGGTGCTGGTAGGTATAGGTTTGATCCTGGGGGCTTTGACAGGTGTGGCGGCATTCTTTGGGGCATTCATGAACTGGAATTTCATGATGGCGGGTACTGCCAGTACAAATCCGGTCCTTTTTTTCCTGGCAGTCCTATTATTGATTGCGTGGAGGACAGCAGGCTGGTGGGGAGTGGATCGCTGGCTGCTACCTATTCTAGGGACACCCTGGCAGCCGGGAAAGGTATTCACAACCAGACCTCCAGAGATGCTACCTCAAGAAGTGTGCGCTTGTGGTGAGTCCTGCGCTTGTGTGGGTGGTAATGCATAAGGATAAGTCTGCTTTTGGTCAACATCTAAGGTAAATAAATTCCTGTTGGTGGAAAGGAAGAACTTAAACCAAGCTGAGTTTTAATTATGAGCCTGGTGTGCCCCAATTTTGGATAAGCTGCATATCAGGCTGCAATATTTCGAAGGGAAAGATGAACCCGAACAAGACAACTGAAGTTATTCATAAACAGCCCTCGCGATTGACCCTGATCGTGTGGGTTTTAGGGTTGGGGTTGGGGATGGCTCTGGTCGCAATTTATGGTTTTAATGTGCCTGTCACCACGGTATTCTCTTATGGTTTACTTGTCCTAATGATCGGTGCCCACTTCTTCATGCATGCCGGGCATGGTTCTCATGATCATGACAGTCACTCTCATCAATCTAGCTCAGGTGAGACTGGAACCAAAACACATTCACAATCGGATCAGCGTGGTGGGTGCCATTGATTCATACAGCTACCCTGATAACAGTGGCCAGCCTGCTTCCATTTTACCTATTTCTAAGGCCTATTGGTGAAATAGCTGTTCCCGATGAACAGTCTTTAGCCCCATACTACGTCGTTCAAGAAGGGGACACCTTATGGGATATCTCCTTACGTTTCGGTGTTTTAGCGGAAGATTTGCAATCTTTAAACGAAATAAGTGACCCAAATCTGTTAAACCAAGGTACTCAGTTGCTTATTCCGGGCTTGAATGGGGTGAGTGGCAGAGTAGCTACTGTAAACGTACCTGTTGGAGAATCTTTACAAAGTTTTAGTCGCCAATTCCATCTCCCAACAGAACAGCTGGCGCAGATCAACCAATTGGTCAGTCCTGGCCAGTTATTCGCTGGACGCTCGTTGGTTGTTCCGGTTGAATCAGTTGACAATCAATTGTTAGAGCGAACTAGACTTGCTGCGGGGCAATCCCACCTCGAGCTGGCAGTGAAACTGAGAACTAACCCCTGGAGACTAATTCAGTCAAATTCACTACCAGGTAGTTGGGGAGCTCTTCCAGGAGAGATGCTCGTATTACCTGAGGGGAAGCGGTTTTTTGTTGATCCTATCGTCCAGACGATAAAGACGATTAACTTAGAGCCTTTAAATCCCATCCAGGGTAAGACTACTTCAATTCTTGTATCCGCACCACCCGACCTGGTTTTGCGTGGTTCACTGGCTGGATATGAATTTAATTTTTTTCCTTACCAGGATGGTTACGTTGCTTTACAAGGCATCCACGCCATGACGTTGCCTGGATTATTTCTCTTGAGGATGGAAATTGAATCTCCCTCCGGTGAAAAGCATGCAATTTCACAACCGGTTCTCGTCCGCAGCGGCAACTACCCATTCGATCCGCCATTACTGGTTGATGCAGCTACCATGGATCCAAATGTAACCATCCCTGAAGATGAATTATGGGCTTCTCTAGCGCTTCCGGTGTCACCAGAGAAGAAATGGCAAGGTCTATTCGAAAGCCCGGTACCCGTGTATTTAAAGGATTGCTGGACGTCGCTATTCGGAAGCCGGCGTTCGTATAATGGAAGCCCTTATAATTTCTACCATGGCGGGTTAGATTTTTGCGGAACGAGCGGCACTCCACTCTATGCTTCAGCTGATGGTGAAGTGGTTTTCACTGACTTTCTGATCGTACGTGGTGGCGTTACCGTCCTCGATCACGGCTGGGGTGTATTTACGGCTTATGCCCACCAATCCGAGATCCTGGTGCAAGTTGGGGATCAAGTTGAGGTTGGCCAAATCATTGGATTAGGTGGGGATACGGGACGTTCTACCGGCCCTCACCTTCACTGGGAGGTGTGGGTTGGCGGTGTTCCGGTCGATCCGGTAGATTGGTTGAATAACATCTTCCCATAATCTCAGTCGAATATTCACATTCCCAACCGGAAATTTATGCATTAGGCGAAATGGCTAAGGGGTAGATAAGCCATTTAACGCTTCCATTCAAATCACTGCTGGGCTAACCTTACTAACCTGTGAAATAGGAAAATGGGAAGTTTCAACACAAAGTTCCCTAGTGTGCCAGAGGATCATACCATTTCTGGCTTTTACAAAGAGATAATTGGAGACTATTTTAGATGCCTTTGACACAATCAAAACGAGAATTGCGAAAACGTACCCGGCTAAGGAAAAAGCGATTACGTTCGGTGGTCTTTGTCGGGATTGTTATCGTGGTGATAGGATTGGCGGGACTATTCCTTAAACCAGCCATCTTCAGACCAGCACCCCCTCCAATGGCTGGTAACGTTATCGACATCGCTGCCGACATGGCTGGATTCAGCCAATATGAAATCCGCGTTAAAGCCGGGGAACCGGTGACGATACGTCTGGAAAGCCTGGACAATCGTTACCATATCGATGGAGGGGGAAAACACCAGTGGGCAGTTGATGAGTTGGGTGTAGATGTCATCGCCCAACCTTTGAGCTTCAATTACGCAACATTTACACCGGAAACTCCAGGAACCTACATGTTTTACTGCGATATATGTTGTGGAGGCCGGCTCAACCCATCTATGCAAGGTACCTTGATTGTTGAAGCGTAAGTAATGAAAGCTGCTCTAAATCGGCGCATCCTTGTGCTTTCCTCCTTGGGCGTTATTGCTTTAGGAGCGCTGGCGTTATCCGGTTTCTGGCACCCTAACGCACCTGCTGAGGAGATGCATGCCTGGTTGCCCAGGATCACTCTCCCGACAGTACTGCTGGCTGGTGTGGTGGATGGCATCAACCCCTGCGCTTTTACCGTGCTGTTATTGTTCCTCACAGCTATGATGGCAACCATGCAGGTTGGAACTCAAGCCAACACTCATGATATCCGCATGCGTATGGTTGGAATGGGATTGATCTACATTGCTGCTATCTTTCTGACCTACCTGGCACTGGGAGTTGGGGTGTTGAAGTCTCTGGATTTCTTCACTCGTGGGCATTTTCCAGCCCGACTTGGTGCGCTATTGGCGATCTTCTTTGGGTTGTGGATGCTGAAAGATTATTTCCTACCAGAATTAGGTTGGCGCTTGCAAGCCCCTGCGGGAGTCACCCATATTGCCCGCCAATCAGCAAGGAAAGCTACCGTTCCTGCCTTGATTGGGGGTGGTTTCCTGATCGGATTGTGCACGGTACCTTGCAGTGGAGCGGTCTACCTGGGAGTCCTCAGCTTGCTGGCACTTCAACCCACCGCACTTTTAGGCTACGGATATTTGGTTTTATATAACCTGGTTTTCGTGATGCCGTTGATATTCATCCTTATTGCAGCTTCATCCCGGCCAACGATCAACCGATTGGCTCATTGGAATTTGCACCACAAAGATTGGGTGCGCCTGGGGTTAGGAAGTGGTGTGATCGTGATGGGTTTGATTATTCTGGCTACCATATGAGAATCCATCCTAACCATATCCAATCCATTGGATTAGGATTTCTCTCGGTCGCAATTCTATTTGTTGTTTATACCGGAGTATCCAGCATTATAGGTGCTCGTGGGGCACCCTTGCTAATATTATTTCAGGAAAGCCAACCTACTGAACAGGTGCCACAAATTTCGGAAGTTGTTGAAATCGAGCTACCTGAATTCACGGTTACATCCTCGATTGAGGGGGTATATCGACTGGCAAATGTACACACACATATTCCTGAGCGACCAACTTATCAGGTTACCAAATACACAGTCCAGGCCGGGGATACCGCCTGGTCGATTGGTCAGAATTTCGGGTTACGACCAGAGTCAATTTTATGGGGTAACGACTGGTTGAGTCCAGAGGCTGCCAGATTGAGGATTGGAGCTGAGCTGAACATCTTGCCTGTGGATGGGGTGCTCCATACCGTGGTGGAGGGCGACACCTGGGAACGCATCCAACTGCTGCATGGCACTCCGATAGAGAAAATCCTGGAATTTCCTGGAAACGATTTTTCCGGCGGTTCTCCTCCTGCTTTGAACCCAGGCCGTAAGATCATCGTTCCAGGTGGACGCAATCCAGTCGTCTGGATTGAACCTGGACCGAAAATTATCCCGGGATTGGGACGTAGGTCACCTGGCCTCTACGATGGGCCGTTAATTTATACCGGGAGCGGTTCATTTATCTGGCCGATTGCCCCTCCTTACCGGCTTACCCAGGACTTCTGGCCAGGCCATCCTGCGATTGACCTGGGCACGTACTTTAGACAACCGATCTTCGCTTCAGATCATGGCACCGTGATTTTTTCGGGTTACTCTCAGGCTGGTTATGGCAACCTGGTCATCATCGACCACGCCAATGGTTACTGGACATATTATGCCCATAATGAGGCAAACCTAGTTACTGTAGGTCAGGGTGTCCTGAAAGGTCAGCAGATCGCCGAGTCAGGCAGCACCGGGATTTCGACTGGAAACCACATAGACTTTCGAATTCGAAAAGATGGTGGAAGTTTTCTCAATCCGTGGGACTTCCTTCCGTAACAGAATAAATAAAGGAATGAATTGCATTCCTTCAATCTCTATAACTTTGCCTGTTGATTCCCCAGTTAAAGAAACACCGCAGTCAGTTTGAAATTCCCAAATTACTCATGCAGGAATCTTTACAAATTCTTTAATTACACTTTATAGAATCTTCATTCACCTACTCTATACTACATGTAATGGAATCTAGCGCAATTCATAGCGCAATTCCTAAGAAAATAAAGGAGAAAATCTCATGAACAGATCAATAAAAATTTCTATCGTTGTCCTCGCCATTTTAGTATTAAGCGCTTCAATACTCTGGCTGGGTACTTCTATTGCTCGAGCCGGGTGGGGTATGACGGGCTACTGGCCAGGAAGCATGATGGCAGGTTTTCCAGTTGCGAGAAGCGACTCTGATGATCAGTCATCTTATTGCAATGGTTCTGGCGTAGGAATAATGGGAGGTGGGATGATGGGCACATATGCTGGTCAATCACCCGGCATGATGCATGGCTACCTTTCCAGTAGCACAGACAATGTTGACCCTCTTAACCTTGAACAGGTTGAAGTGGCGATCGAAAAATATCTCACGACTTTGAACGACCAGGACCTGGTCCTCGGTGAAGTGATGATCTTCGACAACCACGCCTACGCCCAAATCATAGAAGTTAGCACCGGAATCGGGGCATTAGAAATGCTGGTGGACCCTGAAAGCCTCTCAGTTTACCCAGAACCTGGACCAAACATGATGTGGAACCTGAAGTACGGCATGATGTCTGGCTACGGTGAACATGGCATGATGGGTGCTGGCATGATGGGTGGTTGGAACAGGTCCGCTGATAACCAGGTGCCTGAGGTATCCGCCGAAATGCCCATAACTCCACAGGAAGCCATAGAGCGGGCTCAGGACTACCTAAACCGCAATTCATCTGGCTTGCAAGTGGAAGCGCATGCTGACCGCTTTTATGGTTACTACACGCTGCACACTCTTGAAGATGGGAATACTGTGGGTATGCTCAGCGTGAACGGATTCTCCGGGCAGGTTTTTCCTCACACCTGGCACGGCAAACTGCTGCAAGTGAGCGATTGAAAGGCAACCTTGTGGTTCGAGGCAGACCGGGTAGTGATGCCCGGTCTCTTCGAATCCGGGTAAAATCTTGTTGAGTGTTATTCATGAGGGCAAATAAGTAGGAAGGAGAATAAATTGTCCAAGCCAAAAATCCTGGTCGTTGACGACGAAAAAAGCATCCTGAATCTGGTAGGCGCTTACTTGAGACCTGAAGGTTATGAAGTATATACAGCCATGGATGGCCCCTCCGGTCTAAAGGCCGCCCGTGCTTATAAACCTGATATTATCGTTTTGGATATTATGCTGCCGGGAATTGACGGCATAGAAGTCTTAACACATCTCAGGCGCGAATCCAATGTTTACGTTATCATGTTGACTGCAAAAACAGAAGAAACGGATAAGGTGGTAGGATTATCGATTGGCGCGGATGATTACGTAACCAAGCCGTTCAGCCCGCGTGAGCTGGCAGCGCGCATCAAATCAGCTTTTCGCCGGCTGCAGGGTGATAGCAGCCAGTTTGAGGGTCAGGTGTTTAACTTCAAGCGTACACGTATTGATGCAGGCAGCCGAAAGGTATGGGTAGATGATCGCCAGGTGGACCTCACAGCAGTAGAGTTTGACTTGCTTAAGTCGCTGGTCGAACACCGCGGTCTCGTACTCAGCCGAGAGCAACTTCTTGAAAAAGTTTGGGGGTATGATTACTATGGCGATACGCGTGTGGTGGATGTACACATGGGTCACATCCGTGAAAAATTGGGGGATGCCAGCCTAATTGCTACCGTGCGCAGTGTAGGGTATCGATTCGAAGATGAGGTGGTTTGAAGATGGTTACCTTATTCCGACGTCACCTGGCAGCCAAACTATTCCTCTCCTACCTTGTCATTATCGTGGTGGGTGTTATGGTACTGGCGAGCGCAGCTGAGCTAACCATTCCCAGTTCATTTGATCGTCACATGTCAGCCATGAGTGCCTGGATGATGAACATGATGGGGGATTCAGGCATGATGATGGAGATGGACCTGTTCACGAATTTTCGTGCGGCTGTACGGGAAGCTTTGGCCTATGCAGCATTGGCAGCCTTCATGGTTGCCGTGCTAGCCAGCTTGTTGGTAAGCCGGCAGGTTGTCGCTCCGGTTAAGGCTATGACAAGTGCCAGCCAGCGCATCGCAGAAGGGCATTATGATGAACGTGTACATTTATCGGGTGATCTCGACGAAGGCCAACAGGACGAACTTTCTCAATTAGCTCGATCTTTCAATCAGATGGCAGCCCAGCTCGAAAAAATCGAAACTTTACGCCGACAATTAATTGGCGACGTTGCTCACGAACTCCGCACACCCCTGACCACCATCAAAGGTTCAATAGAAGGCCTGATCGATGGTGTCCTACCCATGGAAGTTGAGACCTTCCAGCAGATCTACAAGGAGGCAGACCGGTTGCAGAAATTGGTGACAGATCTGCAAGAGCTTAGCCGGGTGGAGGCTGGTGCATATGAACTGTCCCCTCAACCTATGGAAATATCTCAGCTGGTTGAAATGACTGTTGCCCGTATAGAACGTCAGTTTGAGGAAAAGGGTGTGAACTTGGAAACAGACGTATCTCCAGATTTACCTCACGTACTGGTTGACGAGGATCGCTTTGGTCAGATCATGCTCAACCTGGTGGGCAATGCTCTCCAGTATACTCCTTCTGGTGGAAAGGTAATCATTCGCGCAAATCACGTGGGTAATGAGGTGCAGGTTGTTGTGTCCGATACTGGGATTGGAATTCCAGTCGATCAGCAATCTCAAATTTTCACCAGGTTCTACCGGGTTGATAAATCACGCTCAAGGGTTGGAGGTGGTAGCGGAATCGGATTGACCGTTGCAAAACACCTGGTAGAAGCTCATGGTGGTCGAATATGGGTCCAGAGTCAGGGTCAAGGAAAAGGGAGCACATTTACCTTTACCCTTGCCGTTGCTTCATAATCCTGGTTGATCGAATCATTCCCATAATGTAGTGAATATTTCCCCGATCAGATATAGATTCATCAGAAATTACTCATTGATCCACCTTACAAAATATATCCAATTTGATTGTTGCGGAGAGATATCTTTACCAAATCTTTAATGATTGTTCAAGAAATCTTTATCGAGAGTACTTAAAATAAGCCTGTATATATGCTAGGAAAGAGCAAATAAATGAGGCCATGTGGAAGGAAATAGATACGCATACCATTTGGCATCCATGAATTTTGAATAGTTTCAGTTGGAATTGGAAAGTGAAGTCGTTGACATTGAATCAAAAAAAGGAGTGATAAACATGATGGGATTTGGAATGGGTTTCGGAGTATTTGGATTGTTCATGATGTTGCTGTTCTGGGGATTGTTAATTTTCCTGGCGGTATGGTTGGTCAAAGCCTTATTTGATGGACGCTCGCAATCGTTCGGGGCGTCATCGGAAGAGGCCAATAACCCTGGCAAGATCTTGGATGAGCGTTATGCGCACGGTGAAATCGATCGTGAGCAGTACCTTCAGATGAAGAAAGACATATAAAAGGAATGTAGAATGAAAGAACAACAGCCAGACCTACGAGCCACAGCTGTTACCCACTGGCGTTACCAACGAATCTCATCCTAATATGACCTGATGGAAACGCTTCCAGAGCGGAATTTTGCTCACTGGCGAGGACGATTGTGGTCAATAGTGAAAGGAACAAAGGTGCTAGAAGTCGGCGTTGGGACGGGTAAAAACATGCTTTTTTATCCGCATGATATGGATATCATTGCCATTGACCTGACCCAAGGATTTGGTATAATGCTATGCGAACACATAAATCAGGAGAAAAATAAATGACTCAAGTA